>NZ_NOIO01000019.1:0-136506 GCF_014596605.1 Pseudomonas sp. PSB11 | reverse complement strand
GACATGCTGCGCGAACGCCTGACCCGGCGCTACTTCCAGGACTACGCCAGCGCCTGGCTGAAGTTCCTCAACCGCCTGCGCTGGCAGCCGGCCAACAACCTGGGCGAGGTGATCGACCAGCTGACCCTGATGAGCGACGTGCGCCAGTCGCCGCTGATCGCGCTGATGAACACCCTGGCCTACCAGGGCCAGGCCGGCACCCGCAGCCAGGCGTTGGCCGACTCGCTGATCAGCTCGGCGCAGAAGCTGATCGCCCAGGCGCCGGCGCCGCTGATCGAGCAGGCGCAGCAGGGCCCCCAAGGCCCCTTGGACGCCACCTTCGGCCCGCTGCTGGCCTTGCTCGGCAAGACCCCCGAAGGCCAGAGCGATAACGAGCGCCTGAGCCTGCAAGCCTTCCTCAACCAGGTCACCCGCACCCGCCTGACCCTGCAGCAGGTGAACCACGCCGCCGACCCGCAGGACATGACCCAGACCCTGGCGCAGACGGTGTTCCAGGGCAAAAGCATCGACCTCACCGACACCCGCGCCTACGGCAGCCAGCTCGCCGCCAGCCTTGGCGCGGAGTGGGGCGGCATCGGCCAGACCCTGTTCGTGCAGCCGCTGGAACAAGCCTGGCAGCGGGTCCTGCAACCCTCGGCCAGCAGCCTCAACCGCCACTGGCAACGGGCGATCGTCAGCGAATGGCACGAGGCGTTCACCGGGCGCTACCCCTTCGCGGTCACCGCCAGCGACGCCTCGCTGCCGATGCTCGGGCAGATGATCCGCGCCGACTCCGGGCGCCTCGAGCAATTCCTGCAGCGCGAACTGGGCGGCTTGCTGCGCAAGGAGGGCAGCCGCTGGGTGGCCGACGCCCAACACAGCCAGGGCCTGCGCTTCAACCCGCAGTTCCTCACGGCGATCAACCAGCTCAGCCACCTGGCCGACGTGCTGTTTACCGACGGCGGCATGGGCCTGAGCTTCGAACTGCAAGGCAAACCGGTGCGCGACGTGGTGCAAACCACCTTCACCCTCAATGGCGAAAAACACGAGTACTTCAACCAGAAGGAAAGCTGGCAGCGCTTCAACTGGCCGGGTCGCAGCCAATACCCCGGCGCGAGCCTGACCTGGACCAGCGTGCAGGCCAACGAACGGCTGTTCGGCGATTACGCAGGCACCTGGGGCCTGATCCGCCTGCTGGAACAGGCGCAGGTCACGCCGCTGGACGATGGCGACAGCCGTTTTCGCCTGGTGCTCAAGGCGCCCGATGGCATTGGCCTGACCTGGTATTTGCGCACTGAGCTGGGGGCGGGGCCGATGGCGTTGCTGAAGTTGCGCGGCTTTAAGTTGCCGACGCAGATTTTTCTCGGCAAGGACGAGAAAGCTGTGCCCTATGCAATGAACGGGAGGTTTGAATGAGCCTGGAGCGATTGATCGAACGTTGCCTGGGAGCGCGCGATGCCTTGGGCCTTGCCCGAGCACAGGCAGCGCACTGGCAATCCTGGTTGCAGCCCATCAGCGCGGACTTGCCCGTAGGCGAAGACCCGGCCTGTGACGATGACTTCCAACGCATGCGTGAGGAGGTCAACAAACTGTCCGGGGCCGATATCGAACAGGTCATTCACCTGGCGCAGACGCTGCTTGCCGGATCGTCCAAGGACCTGCGGGTAGTCACTTATTACATATGGGCACGCTTGCACAGGGATGGCGAAGCAGGCTTGGCCGACGGCCTGAACCTGTTGGCCGCATTGCTGGAACGCTATGCCGCCCTGGTGCTGCCCGCGCGTCCCCACAGCCGGAAAATGGCGCTGGAGTGGCTGGCGAGCAGCAAGGTGCTCGACACCCTGTCGCGCTACCCCGAGGTGGTCAAGGACGAAGCCGAGCGCACGGTGGCGGCGCTAGCCTGGCTGGAGCGTGAGTTGGCCGCCTGGCCCCAGGATCAGCGTCCCGACCTCGGCGCGCTATATGCCGCGTTGTCTGCGCGGCTGGCGCAATCGGGCGGGGTCGACGCGCTGGTACCGCAGAACAGCGCCAGCCACGAGACGAACACGCGAGCGGCTGCCCCCGACGCGACGGTCATCAGATCCGGGCGCGACTTGCTGGACAGCGGTCGAGCGTTGGCAGGTTATTTGCGCGAACAATCCCAGGGTTGGTTGGCGGCTCATCGCCTGATGAAAAGCCTGCGCTGGGATACCGTGCATGCAGCACCACTGCAGGACGCCAGTGGCAAGACGCGCCTGGCACCCCCCCGTGGCGAATACCGCGCACAACTCAAGCGCCTGCACCTGCAACAAAACTTCAGTGAACTGTTGGATTTGGTAGAGCGGATCTACGCCGAGGGTGTGAACCATTTCTGGCTGGATTTGCAGTGGTACCTGTACCAGGCACTGAGCAAACAACCCGCGCCACAGGACAGCTGGGCCGACATTGCCAAGCGCGACCTGGGCATGTTCCTCGAGCGCTTGCCGGGGCTGGAGGCGTTGTGCTGGAACGATGGCTCGCCCTTGGCGGACGAGGTGACACGCGAGTGGATCAGCCAGCACGTCTGTGGCAATCGGCCTCAGCAATGGCTACCGGCGCCGACCGTTGCCGCAACCGGCGAGGACCCCGGGATCCTGTCATTGGAAGGTGAGGCCCTGGCCCAGGCCGACAGCGATGGCGTCGAGCACTCATTGGCCTGGCTGGCCGCGCGTCCGGGCATCCATACCGGCCGCCAACGCTGGTTGTTGCGCCTGCTGATGGCGCGGGTGGCCGAGCAATACGGCAAGAGCGAACTGGCCATTCACCTGCTCGGCGAACTGGATGCCAGTGGACAACGTCATGGGTTGGCCGAATGGGAAACGGAGCTGAGTTTCGAGGTCAAGGCTCGCCTGCTCAAGCTGTTGCGCCTGAAAGCTCAACGCAATGACGCGGACAAACCCGGGCTGACCCGGCGCATGGAGGCGCTGCTGGCAGCGCTGGTGGCAGTCGACCCGGTACGTGCCGCAGTGCTCTGTGGCTGAACTTCATTTATCAGGATTTTTTCTTTGAGCATCGACAATCTGACACTGCAGTATTTCGACGCCGAAATGCGCTACCTGCGCGAGGCCGGCAAAGAGTTTGCCGAAGCTTTTCCAGACCGGGCGGCCCAACTGAACCTGGACAAGTCGGGCGCGCGCGACCCGTATGTGGAGCGGCTGTTTGAAGGGTTTGCCTTCCTGATGGGGCGGTTGCGTGAAAAGCTTGATGATGACCTGCCGGAGCTGACCGAAGGACTGGTCAGCCTGCTCTGGCCACATTACCTGCGCACCATACCGTCGCTCTCGATTGTCGAGTTGCTGCCCGAGCTCGCGCAGATGAAGCGCAGCGAGCACATCGGCAGCGGTTTTGAAGTGCTGTCGCAACCCATCGGACCATTGCGCACCCGTTGCCGCTATACCACCACCCAAGGCCTGACATTGCAGCCGCTAGCCCTGGAGCGCGTGCAGGTGGCCCATGAACCGGACGGTCGCTCGCTGCTGAGACTGCGTTTTGCCTGCGGTGCAATGGCCAACGCCAGCGAGATCGACCTGAGCCGCCTGCCGTTGTACCTCAATGCCGATGCGGCGCTGGCCAGTGCGCTGCATCAGGCGCTGACGCTGAACAGCCAAGCACTGTATGTGCGTCTGCCGGGCCAGGATGTGCGCGAGCGGCTGGACGGTTATTTCATGCCCAAGGGATTCGGTGACGAGGATCGCCTGTGGCCCAAGGGCGACAGTGCCTTCAGTGGCTATCAGTTGCTGCTGGAGTATTTCACCTTTCGCGAGAAGTTCATGTTCGTGACCCTCTGCGGGCTCGAGCACCTGGAGCTGCCACCGAATACCCCCTGGTTCGAACTCGAGGTGGTGCTGCGCGAGCCATTGCCCCAGGCGTTCATTCCGAGCGCCGAGCACATTCGCCTGCATTGCGTGCCAGTGATCAATCTGTTCACGCTGGAGTCCGACCCGATGACCCTGGCGCCCCTGCAAACAGATTACCTGCTTCGTCCCATGCGCTTGCAGGACGGGCATACGGAGATTTATTCGGTGGATCGGGTCAGCGGCTCAAAGAGCGCCGTGCGCCATGAATACGTGCCATTCACCAGCTTTCGTCACAAGGGAGGCATGTTGCGTGACGAAGCACCGGAGCGGTATTTCCATACGCGACTCAAGCGTGGCCCCAATGGCCTGCATGACACCTGGCTGATCCTGGGTGGCGAAGGTTTCGATCAGGATCGGCTGGACAGCAGCGAAAGTCTGTCGCTGCGCTTGACCGGCACCCACGGACAACTGCCGCGCAAGGCCCTGCAAGGCACCTTGCTCGATACGCCGGTGCAATCGATTCAGGTCGACTTGCGGGTGCGCAACCTGTGTGCGCCGACCTTGCCGTGCTATCCGCCCAACCGCGACCGCTTCCACTGGCGGGTGCTCAGTCATCTTGGGTCGAACTTCCTGCCGATGCTCGACAATGCCGAAGTGCTGCGCGGCACGCTGGCGTTGTATGACTGGACGGGCAGTGAGCTGAACCGGCGTCGCCTGGCGGCGATTGTCGAGGTCAGCCACCACCTGGTCCAGCGCTTCGAAAGAGGCTTTCTGCTGCGCGGGGTGGATATCGAAGTCACGCTGGATGCCAACGGCTTCAGCGGTGAGGGCGACATCAGTCTGTTCGGCGAAATGCTCAATCGCTTCTTCGCCCTGTACGCCGACATCCACCTCTATAACCAGCTCACGCTGATCCTGCAACCTACTGGAAAGTGCCTGCGATGGAACGAGAACCACAGTCAGCGAATTCCCGGCTGAAAGCCAGCGGTTTACTCGAAGCCCTGAAGGGGCAGGTGGCCGAGGCGAATCTGTATCGCTTCTGCCAGTTGCTTGAACAGACGCTGCACGATTACCCGCCACTGGGCAGCACCACGTCACCTGCGGATGAACCGGTCCGCTTTCGGCCAGACCCGGGCATGGGCTTCCCTGCCGGAGAACTGAAGGCCATTGAAACCGACGATAAGCATCCTTGGCGCCCGGCCACGGTGCGCACGCGCCTGTTGGGTCTGTATGGCGTGGACTCGCCATTGCCGACGGCTTTTCTGGACGATATCGCCCAGCGACGCGAGGGACACGAGGCGCTCGAAGCGTTCCTGGACATTTTCAACCACCGGATCTTTACCCAGTTCTACCGGATATGGCGCAAGTACTCCTATCCCGCCGCCTTCGAAGCCGGTGGTACGGATGCAACCTCGCAGTGTCTGCTGGGACTGATCGGCCTGGGTATTCCCGGAACTGCCAGGCAGGTTGCCACGCCGATATCGCGCTTCCTCGCCTTGCTCAGCGTGATGCGACTGCCAACTCGCAACGCCGAAGGCATCGCTGCGCTGGTGAAGTTGCTGGCTCGCGAAACCCGGATACAGGTAACGCCACACTGGCCGCAGAAAGTGCTGCTGGCGCAGCCGGCGAGCCTGTCCGCCGAGCATCCGGTGCGCTTGTCCCAGGGCACCCCCCTGGGTGGTGTCGGCTACGACGCCAACAGTCAGTTGCATCTGGCGCTGTTCACCGAAGACCGGGACGAGGCCCGTGGCTGGCTGCCGGGTGGCCAGTTATACAACGATCTTTTGGTATTGCTGCGCGTGTACCTGGGCTGGCGTTGCACGGTAAAGCTGCAGTTATCGTTGCCCCTGCACAGCCTGCCGCCACCGCTGTTGGGACGAGCACAGGTGTCGCTGGGCATGACCGCGGTCCTGGGCCTGGGCAGTGATGCCAGGCAGGCCTGCGAAAGCACCATCATCACGATCAATCTGGGCCGCTATCAAGGCCTGCAGAAAAACCGCCAGGTCAGGGAGACACAGCATGTCGCGTACCGTTGCTAAATCATTGGGGGTCGCCGCGTTCGGTGTATTGCTCAGCGCTTGCGGAGTAACCCAGAGCGTGACAGACGCGACGACCTCGACCACCGAGGCGATCTTCTACAAGCAGGTGAAAACCCTGCACCTGGACCTCAGCGGGCGTGCAGCGCTGAACACTGCAGGGATCGACATGAACGCGTTGTCCGTGCCGACCCTGGTGCGGGTTTATCAGCTGCGTGACCGCAAGGCGCTGGAAAAGGCCAACTACGACAGCTTGCTCAGCCAGGACGAGCACGTGTTGAGTGCCGACCTGCTGGACAAACGAACCCTGGTGGTCAAGCCCGACCAAGGCGTGCAACTGAACATCCCCCTGGACAAGCAGGCACGCTATATCGCCGTGGTCGCATTGTTCCGTGAGGTCGATAACCGAGCCGATACCTGGCGCTTGACCCTGGCACGCGATGACCTCGACCCGGACCGGGTGCGGGTGATCGAACTGGGGGACAACAGACTGACCCTGCGCCCACTGGCCAAGGAGTGACGGATGAGCGACCTCAATCCCTCGTTGTACGAGACGCTCCTGCAGAATTTCGACGGCGAACTGGATCTGCATCTGGTCGCCGATGAGGATCAATGCACGCTGTCGGTGCTGGACAACCTGCGTCGCATCTTAAACAGCCGGGCCGGCGCGCTCGACCATCTGCCCGATTATGGCTTGCCGGACATGGGCCGGATTCTGCAGGGTCTACCGGGGACGGCGCATGAACTGATGAGTGCCATGGCCGACACTCTGGCCAAGTACGAGCCGCGCCTGGCCACGATTGGCATCGAACTGTTGCCCCAGACCCGACCGGGTCATCTGGAGTACAGCCTCGAAGTGCAACTCAAGGGGGGCCGTCGACTGACCTTCGGCACCACGCTCACACCAGGTGGCCATGTCCTGGTGCGTCACTTGAAGCGACAGCACTATCTATCGATGTCGGGAATTGATTAACCAAAGGAATGCGCAATGACAGCGATGTTTGAGATGCGAATCAGGCTTGGCGGCGACCCAAGCGCTTTCAGTGAGTTCAAGGCACTGCGTGAAGAGTTGGCCAGGCTGAGCCATCCGGCCTGCCCCGATGTGGATTGGGTCAAGGTGGAACAATTGTGCCTTGTGCTGTTCAAGCGTAACGGGGCGGAGTTGCAAACAGCCGCTGCTTTCGTACTTGCCCGTAGTCACCTCCACGGCCTGGAAGGTATGGTTCAGGGGATCGCGCTGATCGAGGCGCTGGTCTGCGAATGGGCAACACTGTGGCCGGCGATGGAGCCGGCGCGCCTGGAAATCCTGGCCTGGCTATTCGCGCGTCTGCAGCCCCTGTTGCGCAGCCTGGAGCTGCAACCCTGGGGGCTGCCAGTGATCGCTCAACTGGGCGCGGCACTGGAGTGCTTGCAGGCACGGCTGAATCGACAGGCACTGCATTCGCCGGGCACATTGCAAGCGCTACGTCAGCAAGTCGAAGGTCTGCTACAGAGGCTGGCGCAGAGCCACACGCAGACCCACTCGTTGTTCGACGCGGTGGCATTGTCGGCAAGACTGCCGCAACCGCTCCCGGTGATGCCGGTAGTGGTCCTGCCGACGCCGCCGATGCCTGTCGTGTTGGCTGGCGGTCAGCAAAAGCAGGCGCGCCGGCTTGGCCCCTGGCTGTTCGCCGCCGCCGCGACGATTACCTTGGCCGCGGGTGCCTCCTGGACGACCTGGCTGGCGAGCCCGGACAAGGAGGGCATTAACCGCCTGACCAGCGTTTTCGAGACGCCACCCAGGGTGCCCGAGCCGGTGCGCCTGGACAGCCTCTCCCTATTCACTCCCGGCAGCGCCGAACTCAAGCCCGGCTCGACCAAGGTATTAATCAGTGCCCTGGTCGACATCAAGGCCCAACCTGACTGGTTGATCGTCATTGCCGGGCACAGCGACGCCAAGGGCAATGCCGAACAAAACCTGCAGCTGTCCCACGCTCGCGCCTCGGCGGTGCGCGGCTGGATGCAGCGGATGGGGGACATCCCCGACAGCTGCTTCGCGGTTCAGGGCTTTGCCGACAGCCAGCCGATCGCCAGTAACGACAGCGAGGCCGGGCGCGCGACAAACCGGCGTGTCGATATCCAACTGGTGCCCCAGGCGGGAGCCTGCGGGAAAACAGGCGAGAAGGCAGCGTCATAGCAACCATTCATTCGCTCGATACCCATCATTAAGGAATGCAAGTTCTGTTTTTCCGCCAAGGGAGGAAGATAGCGTCATACCGATCTCGCCATTGAAGGAATAAGCGCGATGAGAATCTCGACCCTGCTGGCTTTTTTCGCCCTGTTCAGCGCCAGTGTGGCTGCAACCGCACCGGCCATGGCTGGCGATGCGTCCTGCCGTATCCTGCCGATTGCCGACAGCACTGTGCGATTGCAACACGCACAAAAGGTCGCGGTGCTCTACAGCGAAAACACGCTCAACACCCAGCAATACCTCGAGAGCTATCACGCTGTGGCGGTAAAGGGGGCGCAAAACCCCGGGCTGGATAAGCGGATCAGCCAGGCGTTCGTCGACAGCTCCGACCCGCAGCGGGCGATTGGCTGGTTGATGACGTCATTGCAGAAAGAGTTCGCCGCGGTGACGGTCTATGACAACCTCGATGCGGCGCTTCAGGCTCATCCGGACGTGGTGGTGATGCTCGACACTTTCAGTCGCCTGGTGTCCAAACGCAACAGTCAGGTTGAGGCGCGGTTTGTGGCCAGGTTCTACGATTCGAACCTGCAATACATCGGCCAGGCCCAAGGTTCACGTGCCGAGCAGATGCCCTCGGTGTGGGTGCATGGCAAAGCCGCGCCGCAGATTGCCGCGCAAATCAATCAGCAGACCGAGTTGCAAGTGAACGCGTTGAAACAGTTCGATGCGTCGTTGCAGGCACTGGTGACCACCGGTCCGGTGGATCACGTGGCAAGCAACTGAACCGCTACCAGCCCTTGACCCCGCTCATATCCGGCAGCTTGTGCGCAATGCCCTTGTGGCAGTCGATGCAGGTGGCCTCGCCCTTGGCCAATGACGTGGAATGCATGGCCGCTGCCCGTTTGCCCTGGCGGGTAAAGTCCATGAATTCGAAGTTGTGGCAGTTGCGGCATTCGCGCGAGTCGTTGGCCTTGAGCCTGGCCCATTCGTGTTCCGCCAGCTCACGGCGAAGGTTGAGGAATTTGTCGCGGGTGTCGATGGTGCCGAAAAGCTTGCCCCAGACTTCCTTCGAAGCCTGCATTTTACGCGCGATCTTGTGGGTCCACTCATGGGGTACGTGGCAATCCGGGCAGCTCGCGCGCACGCCTGAGCGGTTGGTGTAGTGGATGGTGTCCTGTAATTCGACAAACACGTTGTCGCGCATTTCGTGGCAGGAAATGCAGAACTTCTCGGTGTTCGTCAGCTCCAGTGCCGTGTTGAACCCACCCCAGAAAATGATCCCGGCGATGAAACCGCCCAGCGTCAGGAATCCCAGGCTGAAATAAACGCTCGGCCGACAGAGGATGCCCCAGTAGTCCTTAAGCAGGGCGAACAGTGCTTTCATGGCGCCTCCTCATCGTTTCTGCGCGGCGTTGGCGTCGTCTTGCAGGATTTTGTCGATGGTCTCGAAGCTGTTGCCCACCAGTGGCAGCACATCTTTTTGCGGCACATGGCACTGGTTGCAAAAGTAGCGACGCGGTGAGACAGCCGCCAGCGCCTGGCCGTCGCGGTCCATGTAGTGGGTGATGCTGATCATCGTCGCCTGGCTGCGTGGACTGTTGGCCCGGCTGTGGCAGGACAGGCACTTGTTGCCGTTCTTGTCGATCTGATAGCCGCGAATGCTGTGCGGGATGGTCGGTGGCTGGTCAGGGTAGTTGCGCTCGCGCTTGAGGTCCTTGTTTTCGTCGTCGGCCAGGCGCGGCGCTGGCGCGTTTTGCGTCAGGGTGCCGCCTGGCCGGCGTCCGTCCGGGCCCGGTGCATCCAGAGGGTAATCAACCCCGGCGGCGATCGCAGCGCCCAAAAAAGTGCCCATCACGGCGAGCAGGAACAGTGGCGGGATGCGAAAAGTCATGACGGTTCTCCTCAAGCCACGCTGATCAACTCGATGCGGATCGCGCATTTCTTGTAGTCGGTCTGCTTGGAGATCGGGTCGGTGGCGTCGAGCGTGACCTTGTTGATCAGCTTGTTGGCATCGAAAAACGGCACGAACACCAGGCCGCGCGGCGGTTTGTTGCGCCCGCGGGTTTCGATGCGGGCGCGGATTTCCCCGCGGCGGCTGATCAGCTTCACTTCGCTGCCACGGCGTGCGTTCATGGCCTTGGCATCCTCGGGATGCATGTAGACCAGGGCGTCGGGCACGGCTTTGTACAGTTCTTCCACCCGTTGGGTCATGGTGCCCGTGTGCCAATGCTCCAGGACCCGGCCGGTGCTCAGCCAGAACGGGAAGTCGGCGTCCGGGGCTTCGGCCGGTGGCTCGTAGGGCAGGGCGAAGATGATCGCCTTCTTGTCCGGGTAGCCGTAGAACTGCACTTCGCTGCCCGTTTCCACATAGGGGTCGAGCCCCTCGCGGTAGCGCCAGCGGGTTTCCTTGCCGTCGACCACCGGCCAGCGCAGGCCGCGTTCGCTGTGGTAACGATCGAAAGCCGCGAGGTCATGGCCATGACCGCGACCAAACTGCGCGTACTCTTCGAACAGGCCCTTTTGCAGGTAGAAACCAAAGGCCTTGGCTTCATCGTTCTTGTAGCCGGTCTCGATTTGCTCGACGGGAAACTCGTCGACCTGGCCGTTCTTGAACAACACTTCGAACAGGGTCTTGCCCTTGTACTCCGGGGCCTTGGCCAGCAACTCCGCGGGCCAGGTTTCATCGGTTTTGAAGCGTTTGGAAAACTCCACCAACTGCCACAGGTCGGACTTGGCGTCTCCCGGTGCGCTGACCAACTGATGCCAGAACTGCGTGCGGCGCTCGGCGTTGCCGAAGGCGCCTTCCTTTTCCACCCACATCGCGCTGGGCAGGATCAGGTCGGCCGCCTGGGCGGAAACGGTGGGGTAGACGTCCGAGACGATCACGAAGTTGTCCGGGTTGCGCCAGCCAGGCAACACTTCCTGCATGATGTTGGGCCCGGCCTGCATGTTGTTGCTGGCCTGGGTCCAGTACACGTTGAGCACTCCGTCCTTGAGCATGCGGCTTTGTTGCACCGCATGAAAGCCGACTTTCTCCTGAATGGTGCCGGCAGGCAGCTTCCAGATTTTTTCCGCGGTGGCGCGGTGCTTGGGGTTGGTCACCACCATGTCGGCGGGCAGGCGGTGGGAGAAAGTCCCGACCTCGCGGGCAGTGCCACAGGCCGATGGCTGGCCGGTCAACGAGAAGGGGCTGTTGCCCGGCTCGCTGATCTTGCCCGTGAGCAAATGGATGTTGTAGATCAGGTTGTTGGCCCAAACTCCGCGGGTGTGCTGGTTGAAACCCATGGTCCAGAACGACACGACTTTACGGTTGGGGTCGGCATAGAGTTCGGCCAACGACTTGAGGCGATCAGGCGCAACCCCGGTTTCTTTCGCCGTGCGTTCCAGGGTGTAGGGTTTGACGAACTCGGCGAACTGCTCGAAGGACATGTCTGTCCAGGTATTGGCCTTGTCGGCATTCTTCGCCTGTTTTTCCAGCGGATCATCGGCTCGCAAGCCGTAGCCAATATCGTCGGCGCCCTTGGCGAAGCGCGTGTGCTTGCTGATGAAATCCTGATTGACCGCGCCACTTTCAATGATGTGGTTGGCGATGTAGTTGAGGATCAACAGGTCGGTTTGTGGCTTGAACACCATGGGGATGTCGGCCAGCTCGAAGCTGCGGTGTTCGAAGGTCGACAGCACCGCGACCTTCACGTGCGGATAGCTCAGGCGCCGGTCGGTGACGCGGCTCCACAGGATCGGATGCATCTCTGCCATGTTCGAGCCCCACAACACAAAGGCGTCGGTGGCTTCGATGTCGTCGTAGCAACCCATCGGCTCATCCGCGCCAAAGGTGCGCATGAAACCCATCACCGCCGAGGCCATGCAATGGCGGGCATTGGGGTCGATGTTGTTGCTGCGAAAGCCGGCTTTCATCAGCTTGTTGGCGGCATAACCTTCCCACACCGTCCATTGTCCCGAGCCGAACATGCCGACCGATTCGGGGCCCTTGGTTTTCAAGGCCTGCTTGAATTTTTCTTCCATGATGTCGAAGGCCTTGTCCCAACTGATCGCCTGGAACTCGCCCTGCTTGTCGTACCGGCCGTTTTTCATGCGCAGCAGCGGCTGGGTCAGGCGGTCGACGCCATACATGATCTTGGACAGAAAATAGCCCTTCACGCAGTTCAAGCCGCGATTGACCTCGGCCTTGACGTCGCCATGGGTGGCGACTACCCGGTTGTCCCGGGTCGCGACCATCACGCTGCAACCGGTGCCGCAAAAACGACAGGGCGCCTTGTTCCAGTCCAGGGTGACCATGTCCGCTTCGGTCACCAGGTTGCTGGCAGTGGTGAATATCGGCAGGCCGGCCGCGGAGGCTGCAATGGCGGCGGCCTGGGCCTTGACGAATGCTCGGCGTGACATGCTCATTGGCTGTCTCCCGCGGGATCGAGAATTTCGTGATAGATCAGCGCAGCGTTGAGTACGCCCGGCAGATTGTTGATTTGATCGATGCGTTGCAGGATCTGGTTTTCGTGTACGGCCTCAAGGACTACCACCAGTTTCCCGGCGGCACTTTCCTGATGCAATTCCACGCCGTCCAATCGTCGCAGGTTGGCTTTGACGGCGTCGAAGCGTTCAGGTCGGGCAAGTACCACAAGGCTGGCGATATGCAGGATTTCGTCCATGGTTGACTCCAACAGGCTCTATTGAAGGGCTTTTAGTTGGGCGGTCCGGGAGGGCCGTAGAGCATTTGGAAAAACCAGATAAGGAAACCGTAACTGCCGACGATAGCGACTGAAAGTAACGGGAAAAGGCAAATGACAAGAAACAGGAACAGGCGCATTTCCTTGCGTCGTTGCGGTTTTTGCTCTTCTGTCAATGACATGGAGTGCGCTCCAGCCGAACGTGCACTCCAGACTAGATCACGGAATTATAAGGGGGGGTGTTGCTAAGACTTTTATCGACAGGCGGTGGCCGATACTCACTGGTCTGCCACATGTAGTTATAACACTGCGGACCGTTACACCGCTGAGTTACCAATATGCAGCGATTTGATAGGGTTTCTTGTTTGATAGTAGTTCGTTTAACCGATCGATCGGTGCTTTACCACTTCGGCTTCAACTACCCAGGTCACCCTTGTATCCGGCTGTTCAGGTGTAAGGAGGCCGCCGTTCGATACAAGGGCAAAAAGCATGGGGAGACTCTGGAAGGAAAGGGAGTGCGTTGTTGCCCATCAGCTGTGCACCAACGCGATGGTGAATGAAACCACGATCATGCAGGCGAAGGCGAAATTTATATTCATGTCGTTTCCATCCGAGTCAGGGGTGATGGCGCTCATCTTGAACAGGTCGGACGCAAATAAAAAATTCGCCTTGGTGATTTGAAAGATCGAAGGAATTGATAGCTGGCGCGTGAGTCGCGGCTCGAGTCACTGCAGACAAACTGTGGGGGCGCGCAGGCTCCCACAGTCGGGTTTTAGCTGTCGCATTATCAGCGCAGTCGCTCCAGCATCTGGTAGTACCACATGCCCGCCGCCAGCATCGGGTTGCCAAGCAGATCGCCCATGGGCACGCGGATATGCTGGCAGGCAGCGAAGGTGTCGTACTGCTCAAGCTGCCCGGTGATCGCGCGGCCCATGATTTCGCCCATGATGTGGGTGGTGGCGATGCCGTGCCCGGAGTAGCCCTGGCAGTACCAGACGTTGTCCGAGAGTTTGCCCACTTGCGGGATGCGGTTGATCACGATGCCCATCGCGCAGCTCCATTGATAGTCGATGGCCACGCCTTTGAGTGCCGGGAACGTCTGCTCGATGCACGGGCGCAACTCGGCGGCGATGTCGCGCGAATCCTTGCCGCTGTAGTTGGCGCCGCCGCCGAACAACAGGCGGCCGTCGGCGGTCAGGCGGTAGTAGTCGAGCACGAAGCGGCAATCGTAGACGGCGAGGTCTTCAGGGTTGATCTGTTTGGCCAGGTCGCCCAGCGGCGCAGTGGTGACGATGCCGCCCATGGCCGGGAAGATCTTGCCCTTGAGCTTGCCCGGCTCCAGTTTGTGGTAGACGTCACCGGCCAGCAGTACCTGATTGGCATCGATGCGACCTTGGGCGGTGCGCACGCCTGGTTGGTCGCCGTGAATGATTTCCAGCACTTCGCTGTTTTCGAAGATCGACGCACCGAGACTTTCTGCCGCCCGGGCTTCGCCGATGCACAGGTTGAGTGGATGCAGGTGCATGTTGCGGGTGTTCTTGATCGCGCCGTGGTAGAGGTCGCTCTGCAGCAGGTCGCGTACCTGGCTGCGGTCGAGCAGGCTGACGTCGTCACCCATGCCACGGCGCAGCGCTTCGTCGTAGTCCTTGCGCAAACCGTCCATGTGGCCAGGTTTGTACGCCGCGTGCAGGTGGCCGTGCTTGAGGTCGCAGGCAATGCCGTATTTCTCCACCCGTTGCTTGATGATCTGGTGCCCGCGCCAGCGCAGGTGCCAGATGAAATCGTCGACTTCATCGCCGAGGCTGCGGCGCATCTGTTTACGCATGGCTTCCTCGCCCGAGAGGCTGCCGGTGACCTGGCCGCCGTTGCGTCCGGTGGCGCCCCAGCCGATCTTGTGGCTTTCGACGATGGCGACCTTCAGGCCTTTCTCCGCCAGTTCGACGGCCGTGGCGACGCCAGTGAATCCGCCGCCGATGATGACTACGTCGACGCGGTGCTGGCCTTGCAGGGTTGGGTAATCGGTTTCGTGGTTGAGGGTGGCGGTGTAGTAGGAATGGGTGCGTTGGGTCATGTTTTTGTCCAGGCGAAATGAGGTCGAGAGACAGCGCGATCCTTGTGGGAGCGAGCCTGCTCGCGAAGCGGCCGACACATTCAGCACTTGTAGTGACTGACACACCGCTTTCGCGAGCAGGCTCGCTCCCACAGGGCGGGGCAGATGGCGGTTTACGCCTCAGTCAAGTACCAACGCCAATCCTGCTCACCCACTTCAGCCATGAACTGCCGATACTCCGCACGCTTGACCGCCAGGTACACCCCCAGAAATTCCTGCCCCAACGCATCCCGCGCCCACACCGAATTTTCCAGCGCCGTCAGTGATGTCAGCCAGTCGGTCGGCAGCAATTGCGTAGCCTGCGCGTAGCCGTTGCCTTGGACCGGTTCGCCCGGGTCGAGGTTCTCGCTGATGCCGCGATGGATGCCAGCCAGGATCGCCGCTGCTGCCAGGTACGGGTTGGCATCGGCACCGCAGATGCGATGTTCGATGTGACGGCTGTTGGCCGGACCACCGGGCACCCGCAGGCTGACGGTGCGGTTGTCGACGCCCCAGGTCGGGGCCAGCGGCGCATAGCTGTTGGCCTGGAAGCGCCGGTAGGAGTTGGCATTGGGGCAGAACAGCAACAGCGAATCGAGCAGCGACGCCAGCATGCCGCCGATGGCGGTGCGCAGCAGCGGGGTGCCGGCCGGGTCCTCGGACGCGAACAGGTTGCGACCTTCGGCATCGGCGATGCTGACGTGCATGTGCATGCCGGTACCCGCCAGGTGATCGAAGGGTTTGGCCATGAACGTCGCCTGCATGCCGTGCTTGTGGGCCACGGCTTTGACCAGGCGTTTGTAACGCACCGCCTGATCCATCGCCTGCAAGGCATCGCCGTGTTCCAGGGTGATTTCCACCTGCCCCGGCGCGTATTCGGAAATCGCTGTGCGCGCCGGAATGCCATGGAGTTTGCACGCGGCATAGAGGTCGGCGAGGAAAGGCTCGATCTGCTCCAGCTCACGCAGGCCATAGACCTGGGTATGTCGCGGTCGACCGCCGTCAGCGTCCAGCGCCGGTTGCGGGCGACCATTGTGATCGCGCTTGGCGTCCAGCAAATAGAACTCCAGCTCGCACGCCATCACCGGGTGGTATCCCTCGGCTTGCAACCGCTCGATGACCTTGATCAGCAGGTGACGTGGATCAGCGATGCTCGCCGGCATGCCTTCTTGCGGGTGCATGCTGACTTGCACCGCCGCGGTCGGAATTTGCCGCCACGGCAAACGCACCAGGCTGCCTTCGAGCGGGTAGGCACGGCAGTCGATGTCACCCACCTCCCAGACCAGTCCGGAGTTCTCGACGTCATCGCCTTGCAAGGTCAGGCCGAGGATGGTGCTGGGCAGCGGGCGACCGCTTTCATACACCGCCAGCAGTTCCTCGCGGTGCAACAGCTTGCCGCGCGGCACGCCGTTGGCATCGAGAATGAACAGCTCGATCATGTCGATATCCGGGTTGTTCGCCAAAAAGCGTTGGGCGTCTTCAAGGGCTGCGAATTTCATAGTTCATCACTCACGGTGGCGTCCCGCGGACGCACGGATTCAGGCCAGGGCGCGACGGCGGATAAAGATCCACGGCGCTCTGGCAGCGATAGCGAAAAAGTAAGGGGGCTCGACGCGTCGTGGACGCGATCAGGCGAGCAGGGTGCTATCCGGCGGGCGTGCGGAGTGACGCAGTTTGGAGCGGCGCAGGGCCATGGGCAGGTTGACGATACGCTTCATGAGGCAATGCCGTCCACGACCCATGCAGAGGGGGTCAGGAATGAGACATCCAGCAAGTGGTGCTCTGACGGTGCGGTGCTCATGACTCAGGTTTCCAGCAGGGGAAATCGTCGTTGGCGGATAACACGCTATCCGCCGTGACTGGATACTAGGGGTGAAAGCGCAACCTGTAAACGTCTGTTTTCAGCGCAGAAGGTGCACGGCCACCCCGATCAGCCCACAACCGGACAATACTTCGATGACCCCTCGCTTGAACCGCAGCAGGGCAATCGCGGCCGCAATGGCGATCAGCAGCGACGGCCAGTCCAGCCGATTGGCGAAGCCCTCAGGCCACAGCACATGATAAGCAAAGAAGCACGCCAGATTGACAATCACGCCAACCACCGCAGCGGTAATCGCGGTCAGCGGCGCGGTGAACTTGAGTTCGTTGTGCGTCGATTCCACCAGCGGGCCACCGGCGAGAATGAACAGGAACGAAGGCAGGAAGGTGAACCAGGTTACCAGCATGGCGGCGACGGCACCGGCGACGAAGGCCTGATCGGGACCGAACACCTGATGCACGTAGCCGCCGATGAAACCGACGAAGGCGACCACCATGATCAATGGCCCGGGTGTGGTTTCGCCGAGCGCCAGGCCATCGATCATTTGCGTCGGCGTCAGCCATCCATAGTGGCCGACCGCGCCCTGGTAGACATACGGCAGCACCGCGTAGGCACCGCCGAAGGTCAGCAGCGCCGCCTTGGTGAAAAACCAGCCCATCTGGGTCAGCGTGCCTTCCCAGCCGAACAGGGTGGTGAGGGAGGCCATCGGCAGCGCCCACAACAGCGCACCGATCAGGGCCAGGCGCAGCAGTTTCCAGCTGCTGAAACGGGCATGCTCGGGCGTGGGTGTGTCGTCGTCGATGACGGCGGCGCCGAAGGATTTTTGCGCGGCGCCGTGCCCGCCGGTACGGAATTTTTCGGGGGCCAGGCGTCCGCCGAAATAACCTATGATTGCCGCCCCCAAAACGATCAAGGGAAACGGTACGTTGAGCGCGAAGATGGCCACGAATGACGCGGCGGCGATGCCCCACATCCAGGCGTTTTTCAAGGCCCGGGAGCCGATCCGATGCGCCGCCTGCAGCACAATGGCGGTCACCGCCGGCTTGATCCCGTAGAAAAGCCCGACCACCACCGGCACCTCACCGAAGGCGACATACACCCAGGACAAGGCTATCAGGAGGAACAGCGACGGCAGCACGAACAGCACGCCGGCAATCACGCCGCCCCAGGTCCGGTGCATCAGCCAGCCGATGTAGGTCGCCAATTGCTGGGCCTCGGGGCCGGGCAGCAACATGCAATAGTTGAGCGCATGCAGGAAGCGGCGCTCGGAGATCCAGCGCCGGCGTTCGACCAGTTCCTGGTGCATGATCGAGATCTGCCCGGCCGGCCCGCCGAAGCTTATGAAACCGAGCTTGAGCCAGAAACGGAACGCTTCTCGCAGACTGATTGCAGCGGGCTTCGCAGGTTGCTGTGCTTCGACGGGGGCAGGGCTCAAACGGCGATTCCTTTTGCAGGGACTCTGTGACCCGCGACTTTAACCATGAGCACGCGGTTTGAATAGCCAGGCACTGCGTCAACTCAAAACGTAGTCCACCGGCATGAGCGGCGGCGGCAATGTCGTCTCACCCATGGCCGCCAGGACATCGCGCTCGATGGTGCGCACCAATGCGTCGATGGGCAGCTGGTTTTCATCGCGACCGAACGGATCCTCCAGTTCATCGGCAATCGCATCCAGGCCGAAGAACGTGTAGCTGACAATCGCGGTGAAGACCGGCGTCAGCCAGCCCAACGGTTCGGCCATGGCGAATGGCAGCAAAATGCAGAACAGGTAGATGGTGCGGTGCAGCAACAAGGTGTAGGGGAAGGGCAGCGGCGTGTTCTTGATCCGTTCACAGACCGCCTGGACCTGGGTCAGGCGGGTCAAGTGGTTGGCCATCAGCATGTGGCGCCACTCGTTGATCACGCCAGACTCGGCCAGCGTCGAGCATTGTTGGCCGGCCTGCATCAGGATTCGCCCACAGAGATCGCCTGCGTTGTCCAAGGGCAGCGGATCGAGCCAGGCCCCGCTGGCCGCCAGTTCGTCTTCCTGGCGCAACCTGGCGTTGAGCGCGTGGGCAAAGCCACAGAGTTTACGCAGCAGGCTGTTGCGCTCGACGTCATCCTTGATGACCTGGGTTTCTCGCGCCATGGAGCGAATCTCCACCAGCATGTCGCCCCAGGCCTTGCGCGCTTCGTACCAGCGGTCATAACAGGCGTTGTTGCGAAAGCTCATGAAGATCGACAGCGACAGGCCCAACAGGGTGAAGGGCGTCGCACTGACCTTGGAAAAATAGCTGGGGTGCGACATCTCGACGAGCACGATGACCGATGCGAGCAGCGTCACCATCAGGGCGCGCCAGGCGATGCGCTTGGCGATCGAGCCTTTGAGCGACGTCAGGATGCCGATCAGGTTGGGTTTGGGTCTTACGATCATGGTTGTGCGCCTGGGAAGGACAGTGATGGAGCTGGCGTTTAATCGCCGGTCATGGGCATGACGCGGCGCAGGCTAGGAGCAACGAATCCGTACGTCCAATCACTATGAGTGACTGGGTGATCGACGGAGTCTATGAAGGATTTTCAAGCGCGCAGCGACCGTGCACCGCTGCGTCTGTCGTCCTTCATTGCGCCCCGAACATCACCGTCCAGTAAATCCCCGCATCGCTCTTCGGATCAACCGCATACGCCGCCCCCAAGTCGCGGAACTGCGGGTTCATCAGGTTGGCGCAATGGCCGGGGCTGGCCAGCCAACCGTCGACCACCTTGCGTACGCTGTCCTGCCCGGCGGCGATGTTCTCGCCGATCTGCTGGAAGTCGTAGCCCGCCAGCTCGGCGCGGTCGCCGGGGGTACGGCCGTCGCGGTCCTTGTGATCGAAGTAATTGTTGTTGGCCATGCTGCGTGCCTGGGTTTCGGCGGCGCTCGCCAGGGTGGCGTTCCAGGCCAGCGGCGTGGTGGCGTTGAAGGTTTGGGCGCCACATTGGCGGGGGCGGCTGCGCGCGACGTTGAGTTCGGCGAGCAGTTTTTGCCCTTCGGCCTGCCAATCGCCCAGGCGTGCACTCAACAATGGCCGGGCCAGTACGATGCGCCACTCGCGGTCCTGGCGGCTGACGCCGACGTCGACGAACTGCGGGTCGAGCACGATCTGGCAAAAACTTTCCTGGATCGCCTTCATGGCCGAGGGCGCATCACGCGGCCCGGTCAGGCTGATCGCCTGCACATTCTTCATCGGATACCCTGCACTGGCCATGGCCTGTTGCAGGTTGCCGACGCTGGCGGCGGACAGCACCAGCCGCGGGTCGGCCGACAGCGGCGGCAGTTCCGATGACACCTGGCCTGCGCAACGCTGCAACTGGGCGCGGTAGACGTTGATCGATTCGATCAGTTGCGACTCGTCGCTCGCCAGCGCGGTGGCGGCAAACAGAAGTCCCAGTGAAACCCCGGCAAGGCGCAGGGTGGACGATAGGAAAGGCATGGAAATCCTCCTTGAGCTGACTGCGCCCATGATGCGCGAAGTGCCCCCCTTGAGCGCAATGCCTTTTTCCGGGTTGTTGCATCCTCCGCGCCATCATTTCACTACTACACTCAAGCGATACTGCCTACGGAGTAGTGTCCGATCATGCGCCACGCCTGGATCTCCACCTGCCTTGCCCTGACCCTGCTCGCTGTCCCGGCATTCGCCACTGACCAGGAACAAAAACAGAAAGTCGCCGAAGACAAGGCCCAGGTGCTGGAGCACAAGGCCGCGGAAAACAGCGGCCCCGCGGCAGTGCCCAAGTCTCAAGCCATTACCCAGCCTGAGGTCCAGGCCGTGGACCCGGCGGGCAAGGCGCCGCTCGATGACGCCATCACCTGTCTCGCCCGTTCGATCTACTGGGAAGCCAAGGGCAAGGACTCGGCCGACATGGAAGCGGTGGCCAACGTGGTCATGAATCGCCTCGGCCATGAAGGTTTTCCCGATACCGTGTGTGCTGTAGTCAAGCAGGGCTCGGAGACCAGGAGCTGCCAGTTTTCCTGGTGGTGCGATGGGCGCCCGGACTCCGTTCAGGAGGAGGTGCCTTACGCGATGGCCAAGGAAATCGCACGCAAGGCGCTGAACAAGCAATTGCCGGATCGCACCAAAGGCGCACTGTATTTCCATGATCGCACGGTGAAGCCGGACTGGGCCAAGGAGTACACCCATACGGCGGACATCGGATTGTTCAGGTTTTACAAACCCCAGGGCGGTGATGCGAAGTAATCATAATTACGTGAAAAACCCTTGAAATTTATCCAGGCCCGCGAAACTGCAATATTTCTGTTTTACAAGCTTCATGACGGAGCAACGCGTTAGAAATGTCATGAGTGGAAACAGAACATGAAGCAGGCGTGGTTTTTCAGCAGTCATTCGGCACCGCCAGGTGCGTCCTTTGCGGTTTGCGCCTCGTGACGGTTCTTGTCACCGGCGCCGCCGGTTTCATCGGCTTTCATACAGCCAGGCGCTTGTGCCTGGACGGTCATGAAGTCGTGGGGATCGACAACCTCAACGACTATTACGACGTAGCGCTCAAGCAGGCACGGCTAAAGGCGCTTGAGTCGTTGCCGGGCTTTCGCTTCCGGAAAATGGACATCGTCGACAAGCCGGCATTGCTGGACTTGTTCGGCGAGTACCGATTCAGCGAAGTGGTGCACCTGGCCGCCCAGGCCGGCGTGCGTTATTCGCTGGACCATCCGGATGTGTACGCCCAATCGAACCTGGTGGGCTTCCTCAATGTGCTGGAAGCCTGTCGGCACCATCGCCCCGGGCACCTGATCTATGCCTCGAGCAGTTCGGTCTACGGCAGCAACTGCAAGATGCCTTTCAGCATCGAAGACGCGGTCGATCAACCGGTTTCGTTGTACGCGGCCACCAAGCGTGCCAATGAACTGCTCGCCCACAGTTACTGCCATCTGTACGGCCTCAAGGCCAGCGGTCTGCGCTTCTTCACCGTCTACGGGCCTTGGGGCCGGCCCGACATGGCACCGTTCAAATTCACCGAGGCGATCCTCAACGGCAAGCCCATCGACGTCTACAACCAGGGCGAGATGGCGCGGGACTTCACCTACATCGATGACATCGTGGAAAGCATCGCTCGCCTGCGCACTCGGCCGCCGGGCGAGGGGATCAATCGACTCTTCAACATCGGTCGCGGTGAACCGATGGCGCTGCTGGATTTTATCGATTGCCTGGAGTCGGCGTTGGGCACCGAAGCCCGGCGTCACTTCATGCCGATGCAGGACGGTGATGTGGTCAAGACCTGGGCCGATGTCTCGGCACTGCAAGCGTGGATCGACTTTCGCCCGCAGGTGTCGGTGGCAGCCGGGGTCGGGGCCTTTGTGCAGTGGTATCGGCAGTTTTATCAGATCTGAATCGTTCGCCGCTGATAACGGTAAAACCATAGGGCGAGGGGACTCCATGAGCCAAGACATATTTGTGTCGGTACTGATTCCGGCAAAGAACGAAGCGAACAACCTCAAGCCACTGCTCGAGGAGGTGCGCGAGGCAATGGCAAACGAAGCGTATGAAATCATCGTGGTCGACGATGGCAGTACCGATGCCACTTTGCACGAGCTGCGCCAGATCAGGAACAGCGGTTTGAGCGCCTTGCGCATCCTGCATCATGCACGCTCGCTGGGGCAAAGCACCTCGCTCTACCACGCGGCACGGGAAGCGCGTGGGCAATGGCTGGCCACCCTCGACGGCGACGGCCAGAACGATCCGGCGGACATCCCCGGCATGTTGGCGCTGGTGCGCGGTGAGCAGGGCAGGGGCAATGTGCAGCTGGTGGCGGGTCACCGTACCAACCGCCGCGATTCTGCGAGCAAGCGCTGGGCTTCGCGTTTCGCCAACGGTCTGCGCCGGCGCCTGCTCAAGGATGCCACGCCGGACACCGGCTGCGGCCTGAAGCTGATCGAGCGCGTGGCGTTCCTGCGCCTGCCGTATTTCGACCACATGCACCGATTCATTCCGGCATTGATCCAGCGCCACAACGGCCGAACGATCAATTACCCGGTCAACCATCGAGCGCGCACCGCAGGGGTGTCCAAATACGGCAACCTCGACCGTGCCCTGGTGGGCATTCTTGACCTGGTCGGTGTCTGGTGGCTGATCAAGCGCACGCGGCTGAACGCTCATGCCCAGGAGCTCGAAGGATGATCATGACCCGCGACACCCTGTGGCTGGTGATCGGTTTTGCCGGACAGATCGCGTTTACCGGACGGTTCGTCCTGCAGTGGCTGTACAGCGAATACAAAAAGCGCAGCGTCATCCCGGTGAGCTTCTGGTACCTGAGCATTGTCGGCAGCACCTTGCTGTTTGCCTACGCCATCTACCGCCAGGACCCGGTGTTCATTGTCGGGCAGGCATTCGGCTCCATCGTGTACTTGCGCAACCTGCAATTGATTGCCAAAAACCGACAATCCAGGGAATAGACCATGCGCCGAAACCTCTCGCCCCGGGTCGAATGCCTGGTCCTGATGCTGCTCGCCTTGCTGTTGATCGGTGCCGGGCTGGGCTTGCGCCAGGCACAGAACGTCGATGAGGAACGCTTCCTCGGTGTGGCCCTGGAGATGCTGCACAACGGCTCGTGGCTGATTCCGCATCGGGCCGGGGAGATCTACGGCGACAAGCCTCCGATCTTCATGTGGACGGTGGCATTCTTCATCTGGCTGACCGGCCTGCCCAACCTCGCCCTGTATATTCCCGGGCTGTTGTCGGCGGCAACCGTCACGGCGCTGGTTCATGACCTGGGCCGTCGGCTCTGGAGCCAGCGTATTGGGCGCATCGCGGCACTGTTGTACCTGGCGACCTACCAGACCTATAGCATCCTGCGCACCGGGCAGATCGACAGCTTCCTGGTGCTGTTCACAACCCTTGGCCTATACGCCATGGCCCGTCACCTGCTGCTCGGGCCGGCGTGGCGCTGGTTCTACGTGGGATGCGCGGCGATGGGCATCGGGGTGATCACCAAGGGCGTGGGTTTTCTGCCGGTGTTGCTGTTGATCCCTTATGCCTATGCGGTGCGCAAGGGCTGGCCGGGGGGGGTGGCGATGCCGGGCGAGTCGCGCAGATGGCTGCTCGGGTTTTTGTTCATGCTGGCTGCGATTGCGATCTGGCTGCTGCCCCTGGCCTTGTCCATCGCGCTCAATGGCAGCGCTGAGGAAATCGCTTATGCGCGGGAAATCCTCCTGCGCCAGACCGCCGGACGCTATGCCGCCGCCTGGCATCACCGAGAACCCTTCTGGTACTTCTTCACCAACGTCATTCCACAGTACTGGCTGCCATTGGTATTGGTGTTGCCGTGGCTGGTGCCGGCCTGGCGCCGCCAGCTGCAAAAACGCGATGGCCGGGTGCTGGTGTTGCTCGGCTGGGTGGCGCTGGTGGTGCTGTTTTTCTGTATCAGCAGCGGCAAGCGCAAGTTGTATATCTAGCCGGCATTGCCAGCGCTGGTCCTGGTGGCAGCGCCGCTGGTGCCTTGGTTGCTCCAGCGTTGGTTCCGCCAGCGCCCGCGCTTGCGAAGAATGTTCCCGGCATTGGTCGCGACCTGGTTCGTGCTGTGGTTCGCCCGGGGTTTTGTCGAACCGGTCAGGGATGGGATCAATCCCAATCAAACGCTCATGGCCCAGGCCAACAGCATGACCCATGGCGCGAACCTGGTCCTGGTCAACTGGAGCGAAGGGCACTGGCTGTTCGCCCGCCAACCGATCGTGCACTTCGGTATGCTCCACTCCACGGTGGAAAACGCTGCGCAATGGCTGCGCGAACATCCCAAGGATTACGCACTGGTGCCGGACGATCTGCTGGACCGCTGCTTCAAGCCCTCGGCTGCGCGGGAACTGGGGGAGAACTCCCGGGCGCAATGGTCGATTGTCGGGGCGGATGCGGATAATGGGTTGTGTCATCCGGTGGAGGCGCCGACGGTGTATCGGTTTTCCTGGGCTGATCGGCTTGTGCAAGTGTCCGTTCCCTAGCGAAGCTATTGCATATTGATCGTTCCCACGCAGAGCGTCGGAACGATCACAACGCGGACACAGCTGGAATCAGGCGCTTTCGTTTTTTGCTCTGGGCGACCCCTGTAGGAGCGAGCTTGTCGCACCGTCGCGATGGTCGTCAACGATGACGCTGTGCACCTGACACCCCGTGGTGCCCTCAGATTTTTCGCGAGCATGCTCGCTCCTGCAGAAGGGCGAAACCATAGGAGGCCGTTACCGCAGCAATTGATTAAAACTTCGCATAATTCAACGCATCAACAATCGCCGAGCCGCCGATACCGGTCAGTGACAGCAGCAGTGAACGAATCAACGGATCCTCGGAGTAGCGCGAGAACGAGCCGGTGTTGAGCGTGGCAACCCGCTCGCGGATCATCTTGAACTTGGCATAGCCCGGCGTCGATTCCGGTGTTTCCAGCAGATAGGCGTCGATTCGTTGCAAGGCCACCGTGCGGGCCTTTTCCGCGGCTCGGCGCAGGGTGAGCGCAGAGCCGAGCAACAGCAACGCGGTCAGCAGGTAGGAAATCATCAGCCCCGGAGGCGTTGGCCAGTTGTCGAACAGGCTGCTGCGCGAGGCCAGCAGGATCAACAGCACCACGGTCGGTGCGTAGATCAGCCGATTGACCGCCGACGTACGCTTGGCGATCAGTTGCAGATCCACCCACTCGTCGATGCAGGGATGCTTGAGCATGCCGAATATTTTCTTGTGTTCGGCCTGCAACGTCCCTGGCCAGATCGCATGGTGCTCGCTCAGATGACGGATGAAGCGCGTCAGCAACAGGTTGGCATCCATGACCCAGAACACCAGCACCTGGAACGTCAGCGTCGGAACCAGCCAGTTCAACATCCACCAGTCCGATGCACCGCGCACGGGCGTGCCTTCCATCGGCCAGATCACGAACAACACGCTGGTGACCACGACGTAGGCCCAGGTAGCGAGTAACGCTCGCAACAGGCGGGCACCGAATGAACCACAGATGCAGTGCTCACCCCAGAAGCGCGCAATGACGATCATCTTGCGTCCGTCCGTGCAGCGGGCCTGGGCGGCCGCGCAGGACTTCGACCAGTCTTCGTTGGCACTCATCAGCGGGAAGAAAATCAGCAGCAGCCAATGGCCCAGCTCATTGCACCAGCGGCGCAGGCTCCAGTCTTTACCGCGGCGGATCAATCGCTGTACCTGGCCCCACAGGGTGGTCTGGTATTTGCGCATGTGCAGGCGCAGATGGAAGGCACTTTCGATCTCCGCGCGATTGATGCGCAGCTTGCGCCACCCCCAGGTCAACGCCGAGAGTGAGATCAGCACGGCCAGCAGGCGTAATGCTACGGTCGGCCAGGCGCTGATGCCTTCGAGCAGGAACATCGGCTCGCCCAGGCCGTTGTCGGTCAAGGTGCTGCGCATCTGGTACGCCAGCATCAACGCGAGGATGAACACCACCAGCGGGACCACGATGTACCACGCCCAGGCATCATATGAACCTGGGGTCACACTCGACGTCGCGTCCTGGGTCAGTGCCAATCGCCGCGTGGAGCGACGGAGCAGGTTCGACGACAGGATGCCCAGCAGCACCAGCACGAAGGTGAACCACAGGAATTCCGCATGCCAGTAGCGCGTGGCAATGAAGGCGCAGGCCGCCGCTACCATGAACAGCGTAATAGGTACGCCGCGCACCCACGCCAGGCGCGTGTCGTGTTCGTCCTGGGGGCCCTCGATGCGCCACCAGAGGATGAACGCAGCGATGCTCAGCAGGGTGAGTGTCAAAGGTCCGGCCCAAAAGAACGATTGGCTGTGTTTGAAACGCTCGCGCAGTGCCTGGGAGGGCTCAGGGTAGGGCGGCGGCGAGGGATCTTGCAGGCAGCGCAACGCCATCAGATCGTGGGGCAGTACACCGCGCTCCGATTGGGCTTGGGTGGGCGCCTGGCAACTGGTCGGGCGCGAGGCGCCCAGTCGCGTAGCCAGGGGAATGAAGCCACTGATACCCACTTCGTAGATGCCCGGCGAGAGCAGCTCCGATTTGGAATAGTCGAATTTCGCGCGCTTGGCATCAAAGGATTGCGGCGCCAAGGCCGCCAGTACCGAGATGAACACGGCACTTTGCAGGCTGTCGCGAAATGGCGGCACGTCCTGTTGCAGGGCGCGGGTCAGCGTCAGGCCATAGGGTGCGGCGAGGATCAGGTTGCGCGTGGTTTGCGCCTGGCCCCGTTGCAGCATGCGCGCGTCAAGGTCGGTGGAGAAGTACAGTTTGTAGGGCATTCGGCTCTTGAGGGCCTGCAGCACCAATAGCTTGTCGTAGGCATCGACACCCAGGATGCCGATGGCGCCGATGCCGCTTTCGCCATCGCGTCGATAGGCCGCGTCTTCGCTGGCGATGTGGTCGGCGAGGCGTCGCAGATAATCGAGCTGGGAGTTGCCGTCGGATTTCTCCAGCGGGCTGAGGTCGATGGCGGATGCGCCGCGGACGTTTTTGCTGGCATCGGAGCTGGCGGTTTTATCGGTGCTCGCTGATTCTTCCGGCAGGCGCCCGTCGAGCCCGCGCAAGTAACTGAAGCGCAAGATCCACTGGTCGACGGTACCCTTATGGTTTTCCCCGTCGCCGAGTCGGGCGTCTCTGGCCACCTGCAGCTTGAAGCTTTCGATCAGGGCGCGGCTGTAGAAACTGTCCCATTCGGAAATCAACGCGATGCGGTTGGCGCTGCGGCGAAGATTGCCGGTGCAGGGTGAGCCGATCCGGCTCAGTTTGCCTTCGCTGCAACGCACGCCGGCGGCCGGGTCGACGCGGCGCAGCTTCAGTTCTTCAAGCATCAGTTGGGTCATGGTGCCATCGTCGCTGACGGTGCGCAGCAGCTTCATCGGCTCGCGGTTGGCCAGCGGTGGCGACAGCTTCTGGTAGCCGCGATCCAGTGTCTCGTTGTCGGCCGTGGCCAGCGGCGAATAGATTTCGATGTTTGGCGAGGCCTTGCCGATGTCCTGGTCCTGGAACATGTCGCGCAGCACGGTCGAGGTCGAGGGCCCTATGACCTTCAAGACGGCATTGGCCGAGGGTTCGATGCAAGGTGCTGGCGTGCAGGCCATGGCGACTTTTCTGTTCAGGCTGTCACGAAGCGTTTCGAGCTGTTGCAGCGGCATTGAGCCGAGCGCGTCCTGTTTCAGCCAGAACACGATCGTTCGGTCGGACGGTGCGGGCTTGCCTTCAAGCGCCTGCGGTGGATCGAACGGATTGGACACGAACACTTCGTAGGGCGTATCGACGAAAGCGTTTTTTTGCGGCGCCTCGAGTGACAAGTTGGCGGCCAGCTTCAGGCAGTGGATGTACTGCTCCTGATCCGGCACCCGATGGGAATTCTTGAACCCGGCCAGCAAGGCATAGCGAATGCGCCGGCGTCGTTCGACTTCATCGGCATAGGGCCCCCCCTCGACCAGCGCGACCATGATGTCGGGCGCCGATTGTCCTGCGCTCAGGGGCGAGAGGTCGGGGCTGCAAACGTTCTCGGCGTCCGGGTTCTTGCTGTCGGCAAGCTTCTTCCGATAACGCTCCACCGCGTCGAAAGGGTCCTGCCACAACCGGGCCTCGATGGGCAGTTGTGCCTGGAACTGGGCACCGACGGGGCGCGGCTCCAGGAAGGGTTCGCGGGTGAGGGCGAACATCGATACCACCAGACTCAGGATGACTGCACTGCCTGGCAACCAGAAGGCCAGATTTGTGCCCGAATCCTTGCTGTCCATGGCCTGCGCCTCTTTGTTTGCGGCCAACCGTGTACTGTTATTTATAGACCCAATAAATGAAGGGGCATGGCCTGAATGAACGATTGTCTGACCGAATTGCCGCCGATCGGCTATTCACCCGCACTACGGCGGCAGGTGTACAGTGCGATGCTCTGGCTGAATAACCGGTCATGCCTCATTTAAGGTCATTCTGGACGAACACCATGCATCACGTCGGACTCATCGTTTACCCCGGTTTCCAGGTCCTGGGCCTGGCCATGTGTGCCACATTCGAACTGGCCAACAGTGCGACCGATGAACCGGTGTACAGCATTGTCCTGGTGTCCGAACACGGCGGAATGGTGCAAACCTCCGCAGGATTCGCTGTGGAGACCAAGCCGTTTGACCAGTGTTCGTTCGATACGCTGTTGGTCATGGGCGATAACTTGATTCGCCCGCCGTCGAAAGGGCTGGTGGACTTTTTGCGCCATGCCAGCCATGGCACCTGCCGCCTGGGTTCTATCTGCACCGGTGCCATTGCCCTGGCCGAAGCCGGTTTGCTCGATGGTCGGCGAGCAACCACCCACTGGTGTCATGCGGCGTCGTTGCAGCGGGCGTTTCCGAAGGTGAAGGTTGAGGAAGACCGGATTTTTATCAACGATGGAAATATCTGGACCGCCGCCGGCATGAGCGCGTGTGTCGATCTGGCACTGGCCCTGGTGGAAATCGATCTGGGCGCGGAAGTCGCGCGACGGGTCGCCCGGCAGTTGGTGGTGTATCACCGCCGGGCAGGCGGGCAGTCGCAGTTTTCGGTCATGCTGGAGTTGCAGCCCAGGACCGATCGCATCCAGGCAGCATTGACGTACGCCAAGCAGAACCTGAAGTCCGGTTTGTCGGTTGAGGAACTGGCCAACGCCGCCAATCTCAGCCCGCGACAATTCAGCCGAGTATTCAATGCCGAAACCGGGCAATCGCCGGCCAAGGCTATCGAAAGCCTGAGGGTGGAGGCCGCGCGGTTGATGATGGAAACCGGCCGGCACTCGATCGATGTGGTGGCGACCGAAACCGGCTTTGGTGACAGGGAGCGAATGCGCCGGGCTTTCCTGCGAGCTTTCGGGCAACCGCCCCAGATGATTCAGCGGGCCAATCGGGGTTGATGTCCTAAAAGGTGGTGTATACGACATTCAGGTCACAATATTATTTTCGTAATATTTATCTCGTTGAACCCATTTCCTCAATGAGATCGCCGCCATGACCTTTGTCAAAGCCGCCGCCGTACAAATCAGCCCCGTGCTCTACAGCCGTGAAGGCACCGTCAACAAAGTCGTCGAGAAAATTCTCGAGCTGGGTGAGCAGGGCGTGCAGTTCGCCGTGTTTCCCGAAACCGTCGTGCCGTACTACCCCTATTTCTCCTTCGTCCAGGCGCCCTTTGCCATGGGCGCCGAACATCTCAAGCTGCTGGACCAGGCCGTGACGGTACCGTCGGCGGCGACCGATGCCATTGGCGCCGCCGCCCGAGAGGCCGGCATGGTCGTGTCCATCGGTGTCAACGAACGGGATGGCGGTACCTTGTACAACACCCAATTGTTGTTCGACGCCGACGGCACACTGATCCAGAGCCGCCGCAAGATCTCCCCGACCTACCATGAGCGCATGATCTGGGGCATGGGCGACGGTTCCGGCCTGCGCGCCACCGACAGCGCGGTGGGGCGCATCGGCCAATTGGCGTGCTGGGAACATTACAACCCGCTGGCCCGTTACGCCTTGATGGCCGATGGCGAACAGATCCACGCCTCGATGTACCCCGGCTCGTTTGCAGGTCCCCTGTTCACCTCGCAAATGGAAGTCAGCATCCGCCAGCATGCACTGGAAGCGGCGTGCTTCGTGGTCAACTCCACCGCCTGGCTCAGCCCTGAGCAACAGGCGCAGATAATGGCTGACACCGGCTGCCCGATCGGGCCGATTTCCGGCGGTTGCTACACCGCGATCATCAGCCCGGATGGCGTGGTACTGGGTGCGTTGACCGAGGGTGAAGGCGAGGTGATCGTCGACCTCGACATGAGCCTGATCGACAAGCGCAAGCGCATGATGGATTCGCGTGGCCACTACAGCCGTCCGGAACTGCTCAGCCTGCTGATCGACCGCACCCCGCATGCCCATGTGCATGAGCGCGGTGCGCATCCGGAGACAGTGGAGAAGGTAGATCCACTGTAGGAGCATGCTCGCTCCTACAGTAAGGCGGTAAGGCAATACGGCGTTGTTTCAGTGCTGGTTGCGGCGCCAGAAAATCCGGGCCAGCAAGGCATCGAGACTGAGCTTGCCCGGTCCGCAAAGCAGCAACGGCACAAGGGCGGCGAGATAAATCAGCGGCAACTTGAAGTTACCAAAGCCTTTGTTGCTGATGGAGTAACCCTGGGCCAGTTCGCTCAAGGTCGACCAGTCTGCCGGCCAGTGCACCGCGGCGGTCGCGACGATGGTCACCACGATCAGGCTGATCGCCGAGAAACGTGTGGCCAGGCCCACCAGCAGGGCGAGCGCGCAGATCAGCTCGACCCACATCGACAGTTCCCAATTCAGCGTGGCCGGCAGGTGGTTGAACGGGAACAGGAAGCGGTCCTGGATGTCGGCGAACCAGTTTTCGCCATTGAATTTTTCCAGGCCCGACTCGAAGAATTCCCAGGCGAGGAACACCCGCAAGGACAGTGGCGCGATCCAGCTGCCGGCACGGTCAAGGTTCAGGTGCAGGCCTTTCACGGCCGATGAAATAGTGGCGTTCATGGTTGATCTCCTTCAAGACAGGGATGTCGGACCGGGGTGTGTCCGTTGAGAGGTATGTCATCAACCGGGTGTATCTGCGGTATGTCGCTGGCACGGGAATTTGAAGGCCTGGTGTGTCAGGGGCGGGGCTGTACACACTTTGATACGTTCAGTTCGAATGCATTTAAATGTGGGAGCGGGCTTGCTCCCACAGGGACCTTTGTGGGCATCAAGTCAGAGCGGCATTGCCAGAACCCGGCTGCGCAGATGCTCCAGCGTCTCGTCATTGAGCACCGTGGTCAGCTCCAGGCCTTCTTTGGCCTGATACAGGTTCATCGCATCCCGGGTCTGTTTGCCGACAATGCCGTCAATCGTGCCGGGGTGCCAGCCCAGGTACGTCAGGTAGGTTTGCGCGGTGCGAATCCTCAGGTCGGGCGTTCCGCCGTAAGAAAACTTCTGATACGCGGCACTGAGCCGCACATCGTAGTTGTTGATGGCGTAGTTGGGGCCGTTGTAACGACGGGCGAAGTTCGCCCAATCCTTGGCCCGTAGCGCGGCGATGGAACCGCCACCGATCAACGTGCCGACCGTACACAACAGTTGTTCGTTCTCGGACAGGACCATGCGCTTGACCATCGACTCGACGTCTGCAGAACCGGTGGAGGCGAAGTTGAACCCCATGATCTGGCCCAGCCCCCAGGACGTGCTTTGCAACGCCGCATTGCGGTCAAGCTCGATCGCCTGGTTGAGCCGGTCGTACTGGTGGTCCCCCGACGCACCATAGTTGCCAGCGCTTTTGCCGCTGATTTCGGGGTGTTGTGCGTCAAACGCCTGGTGGGTCAAGCGGCTGAAGACGTGACGCTCGAAAAGGATCTTCGGACGGCGATCGGAAAAGAATCCGTTGCCGGAGGTTTCTACTGCCAGAACAGCCCACAGTTGTGCAGCGCTGACTTTGGCCAGGTCCAGGGCATTTTCCAGACCTTCGTCGTCAAGGGCTGCGCCATGGCTTCTGAATTCGTTGCTCATGACGGCCTCCTTCGAAACAGCAAACGCGGGGGGTACGCTTTAAGCGTAGGTGGGCCAATCCGGCACCGGCGGGTTTGCGATCATCGGCGCAGGGCTGTGGCGGATGACGCTTGGCGGCTTTTGCTATACATTTTCTGCCCGCCCATTGCATGGTGATACCGCTTCATGTCTCTTGCGCTCGAACGTCTAGTCGCTGGCACGCCGATCCCTTTTGCCGGTAATCGTGTCACTGTGGTCAGCCCCGAACTGGCGGCACGCTTTGCGCCCGGTGACCACCTGTTGGTGGAGCAGGTCAGCGGCGAACTGTTGCTGATTCCGGTGGCTGACCAGCAAGCGGCAGCGGTGGCGATCGAACGTGCCGAAGCGGCGTTCAAGGCGCTGTCGACAGTGTCGGACCAGGCCATCAGCGCCTTTTTCGATGAGTTTGCCCAACGCCTGGAGACGCCTGAATGCTGGGCCTTGATCGAGGCCGCAAACCTGGCCGACATCGAACGGGCCAAGGCTCGTGGCCGCTCGACCACGCGTTTGCTGGCCGATGAGCGCATGCGTCGCGACATGATTGCCGGCCTGCGCGCCTGGCGCGATGCGTCGGCCACCCGCGGCAAAGTGATCAGTTGCGTTGAGCACGACGGCTGGAAAGTCGAACAGGTGGTCTCGCCGCTGGGCATCGTCGCGTTCGTCTTCGAGGGCAGGCCTAATGTCTTCGCCGATGCCGCCGGTGTGTTGCGCACCGGTAACACCGCGGTGCTGCGCATAGGCAGCGACGCGTTGGGCACGGCCCAGGCCATCGTCACTCACGCATTGAACCCGGCATTGAACGCCACCGGATTACCAACCGGTGCGGTGTCGTTGGTGGAAAGCGTCAATCACGCCGCCGGGTGGGCGATGTTCGCCGACCGCCGTCTGTCCCTGGCCGTGGCGCGTGGTTCGGGGCGCGCCGTCAGTCAATTGGGCAGCATCGCGCAACAGGCCGGCACCGCCGTCAGCCTCCATGGCACCGGTGGTGCCTGGTTGATCGCCGATATTGACGCCGATGCCACGCGCTTCGCCGCTGTGGTGCGCAACTCCCTGGACCGCAAGGTCTGCAACACCCTGAACGTCTGCCTTATCCAGCGCGACCGCGCCGCTGACCTGGTGCCGCTGTTTCTCGATGCGCTGCAACAGGCCGGCAAGGCACGCGGGCAGGGCTGCAAGTTGCACATCGTGGAAGGCAGCGAAGCGTTCCTGCCAGCGGATTGGCAAACCGCCAGCGTCGAGGTCTACCGCGCCGAAGGCTACCGCACCGAAGCACTGGCCGAAGCGTTGCCGGAAGATCAGCTGGGTCGCGAGTGGGAGTGGGAAGAAACCCCCGAAGTCAGCCTGAAGATCGTCGACGACCTGGACAGCGCCATCGCCTTGTTCAATCGCTACAGCCCGCAGTTCACCGTGTCGCTGCTCAGTGAAGCCGCGGCGACCCAGGAGCGTTTCTACAACGCGGTCAACGCGCCTTTTGTCGGCAACGGGATCACCCGTTGGGTCGATGGTCAGTACGCACTCAACAAGCCGGAGCTGGGCCTGTCGAACTGGGAGAGCGGGCGGCTGTTTGCGCGCAGTGCAATTCTTTCGGGCGATGGCGTGTTTACCATTCGCAGTCGCATGACCCAGGTCGATCTGTCGGTCAAACGCTGACATCTGGCGCAGTGGCTGCCTGGGCGGTCGCTGCGGTCAAGCTCAGGCGGCTTCGACGGCTTTGCCATGCACGGCGCAGGTCGTCGGGTGCTCGGCCAGCGACACGAACGTGCGGCTACCGGCATCCAGCGCATCGATCGAGCCGGTCTCGATGTCATACACCCAGCCATGCAGGTTCAACAGGCCTTTTTCCTGGGCCAGGCGCACACTCGGGTGAGTCTGGATGTTCGCCAGTTGCGCGATGACGTTCTCGCGCACCATCGAACTGACCTTGGCCGCTTCATCCGCATGGGGCCGGGATTCGTTGATCACCTTTGCCGACTCGGCGTGTTGCAACCAGCCGCTGACGGCGGGCAGGTGGTCCATGCATTTGCACTTGGCCACCGCTGTCATCGCGCCGCAGTCGGAATGCCCGCAGATCACGATGTCGGTCACGCCGAGCACGGCGACCGCGTACTCCACCGTGGCTGACACGCCGCCCGGATGAGGGCTGTAGGAGGGCACGATGTTGCCGGCGTTCCGGATGACGAACAGCTCACCGGGTTCTTGCTGGGTCAGCAGTTCCGGTACGACGCGGCTGTCGGAACAGGTGATGAACAAGGTGCCGGGATGTTGTGTGGTGGCCAGGTGTTTGAACAGGTCGTTGCGTTGCGGAAAGACTACATTAGTGCCATGGTGATCTGGAATACCGGGCATTAAAAAGGGCCTGCTCTTATCGGGAGCAGGCCCTTACTTGTATTGAGGTTCTAACTAATCAGTAGAATCGGTCAATCACCCGAACTTCGTTCTGGCCCTGCAGCGAGTCCCAGGCCTGTTTCAGCGTTTGCAGGACATTACCGATGAAGTCCTTGTCGGCAGCGGCCTTCTTGCCAACATAGCCATGGCCGCGACGGTACATTTTCAGTCGGGCCAGCAGGTTCTGGTTGTTCTGGTCGAACTCCGCTTCATGGGCATGTGGCGACAGGCAGTCGATATGCACCTGGCCCGATTTGCTGATCCACAGGATATGGCTGTCATGGCTGTCTTTTTGCGCCGCGAACATGCGAGCCAGTTCTTCGATAGTCGGTTGATTGTTCAGATTCATGATAAAGCCCCCTTGACCATTTGGTGATCTTTCAAAGTTGATTCGCTAATACATGTAGCCCATCGGTTAGTTGATCCCTGGCACCGAAACCAGGACGTCAGCAGTCGTCCGTCGAAATCGACGGGGTCCCGCGTCTGTTGCATGTAGTCGTGTTGAATAACTGCTACGCAATAGCGTCACAACGAAGAGAAGCGGCGATAACCTTTGGCCCCTGCCGACGTTTTCAGGGTCGGCCACAAGCATCATGAGGATGGATCGCCAGCGCTTCTCGCCCTTGTACTGGACGTTCAGGCCAGGTCAGCTTCTTCAATCTGCCTTGTGGGCAGCGTGTATCCGGAAAAAACAGCTCGGCGGTCAGACGAGCTTGCTCAAGCGTGTTGCCAGTACTCCCGATCGGGGAGATGTCTGCATCATGCAAGGGCAAATCGAAGGCGTCAACGGTTTTGTAGTGAATATTTATAGTCACTACATATTGTCTGACAAAGCTGATTTGGAATTAGACGGGGTCTACCCCGTGTAGGAGCGAGCATGCTCGCGATGGAGGTCAACGATGACGCGGGGAGCCTGACACCCCGCGGTGCCCTGAGGTTTTTCGCGAGCATGCTCGCTCCTACAGGGACAGGGGCCTTACGCTTTTTCAAAACAGTAAACAGTGCACGGCAACCCCTGGATGTACAGTGGATGAGCGCTGAATCGGTCTTGCGCCACCTCAGGAATCACTGCAGCCCAGAACAGCCGTGCCGGCTGGTTCGCCTCGACATGGAAAATTTGCCATCGACCGGGGAGTCGGTTCAACAGGGTGGACACGACAAACCTGGCGACGCCCTGGCCACGGAAACCCCGACTGACGAACAGATAACCGATGTTGAAGCGGGCATCGGGCACGTGGATTTCGTCATCCACGGTGACGAACCCGGCCAACTCCCCGTCGACCCGGATCAGAAATGCCTGGGTCGCGGGTTGTCGCCAGTAGTCCGAGAGGGGCAGGATATTGAAAAAGCCATGCTCACCCAGCTTCAGCGGCACCCACTCGCTGAAGTCATAGGTGTAGAACTGCATCAGGTTTTCAATGGTCTGCAGTTCGTCGCGTTGGGCCGCGTGCAGTTCAATCGAGATCATCTGAAAGGTTCCCGCCAATGGCTGTGCCTGACAGGTCATTATGGCCGAAGCCTTTCAGTTAAGCGGGCAAAGGGGTGGCGCTGCCGACCTCAGAGGGAGCGCTGATTGACCCGAGCCATGAGCTGATCTGCGGTCTCTTTGCGTTCAGAGTAGCGATCCACCAGGAACGCTTGACGGTCACGCAGCAGCAGGGTGAATTTCACCAGTTCTTCCATCACGTCGACCACTCGGTCGTAGTAAGCCGACGGCTTCATCCTTCCCGCCTCATCGAACTCCGTGAAGGCCTTCGGCACCGAGGACTGGTTGGGGATGGTGAACATGCGCATCCAGCGCCCCAGCACACGAAGCTGATTGACCACGTTGAACGACTGCGAGCCGCCACACACCTGCATCACTGCAAGCGTCTTGCCCTGGGTGGGACGAACGGCACCGAGTTCCAGGGGAACCCAGTCGATCTGCGCCTTGAACACGGCCGACATCGCGCCATGGCGTTCCGGCGAACACCAGACCTGGCCTTCGGACCACTGCATCAGTTCGCGCAGCTCCTGGACCTTGGGATGGGCGGCAGGAGCATCGTCGGGCAGCGGCAAACCGGACGGATTGAAGATGCGTGTCTCTGCGCCGAAATGCTCCAGCAGGCGCGCGGCTTCTTCGACCAGCAGGCGGCTGAACGAGCGTTCGCGGGTCGAGCCGTACAACAGCAGGATGCGTGGCTTGTGATCACTGGGCCGGTTCGGAATCTGCGTACCGTCGAACAGTGTGTGATCAAGATTGGGAAGTGGGTCTGACATAGGTACTCCTGCTCAAATAGAGCCGATTCGATCCAGCTCGCGCTTGAGTTCATCGCGGCCGAGGGTATTGAAGGGCAGGGCCAGGAAGGCTTTGCAACGTTGCTCGATGCGCGCCAGGGTGGCGCGGAAGGCGGCATCGACGGCTGCTTCATCGCCCACGACATCGGAGGGATCCTCCAGGCCCCAGTGAGCTTTCACTGCCTGGCCGAAATACACCGGGCAGGATTCGCCCGCGGCCTTGTCGCACACGGTAATGACGATATCCGGCAAGTTGCCCTCGAACGCGTCATTGCCCTTGCTGCTCAAGCCGTCGATGCAAATACCCGCTTGCTGCAGGGTGGCGAGACTGCGTGGCAGCACCTGGCCCTTGGGGAAGCTTCCGGAACTGACCGCTTCGAATCCATCCGGCGCCAAGTGATTGAACATGGCTTCTGAGAGAATGCTGCGGCAGCTGTTGGCCGTGCACATGAACAGGACTCGCATGGGATTGCTCCTGCCGCTCGGGGCGGACATCAATGACTCAGGCTCAGGCGTAATGCCAGGGCAGAGAGGGTGATCAACAGAATCGGCAGGGTCAGCACGATGCCGACCTTGAAGTAGTAGCCCCACGTGATGCGCATGTCCTTGCGCTCGAGCACGTGCAGCCAGAGGAGGGTGGCGAGACTGCCGATGGGGGTAATCTTCGGGCCGAGGTCGCAGCCGATGATGTTGGCGTAAATCATCGCCTCGCGAATCAGCCCGTCCGCGCCGCTGGCCTGGATCGACAGGGCGCCGATCAGCACGCTGGGCATGTTGTTCATCACCGAGGACAGCATTGCGGACAGCAGGCCGGTGCCCAGGGTGGCGCTCCACAGACCCTGTTCGGCCAGGCGGTCGAGCACATGGGTCAGTGAATCGGTCAGCCCCGCGTTCTTCAGGCCATACACCACCAGGTACATGCCCAGCGAGAACACCACGACGTGCCAGGGTGCGTCACGCAACACGCGCCGGGTGGAGATCCGGTGACCCTTCGCCGCCACCGCGAACAGGATCGCCGCACAGGCCGCCGCGACCGCGCTGATGGGTATCCCCAGCGGCTCCAGCACAAACAGGCCGACCAGCAGGACAAGCAGAATCCACCCACCCACGAAGAAGGTGGCGGGATCGTGAATCGCCGTTGCCGGCGTCTGCAATGCCTCGACTGAATAGCGCGGTGGCAAGTCCCGACGGAAGTACAGGAAAAGCATCAGCAAGGTGGCGGCGACGCTCACCAGGTTCACCGGCACCATCACCCAGGCGTACTCGGCGAAGCCCAGCTTGAAGTAATCGGCGGAAACGATGTTCACAAGGTTAGACACCACCAACGGCAGGCTGGCGGTATCGGCGATGAACCCGGCGGCCATCACGAAGGCCAGGGTCGCGGCGGGCGAAAAACGTAGCGCCAGCAGCATGGACATGACAATGGGCGTCAGGATCAGCGCTGCGCCGTCATTGGCAAACAACGCCGAGACCGCCGCACCCAACAGCACGCAAAAGGCGAACAACCGGTAGCCATTGCCTTGCGCCCAGCGGGCCACATGCAAAGCAGCCCATTTGAAGAAACCGGCTTCATCGAGCAACAGGCTGATAATGATGATGGCGATGAAGGTAGCGGTGGCGTTCCAGACGATGGCCCACACCGTGGGAATATCCTGCAGCGACACTGCACCCACCGCCAACGCGATCAGCGCACCGGCAGAGGCACTCCAGCCGACGCCAAGCCCCTTGGGTTGCCAGATGACCAGAATGAGGGTGAAGACAAAAACAGAAGCGGCGACCAGCATTGAAAACTCACTCGATCAGGGGTTCAGCAACAGGCAGCATCGCGCACGGGACGCCCGTCCATGTTCTGCAGGCGCGAAGCGTTGCTCTGGAGCCAATCGCAATTGGCCTGCAAGGTGACCTGCAACATCTCGTGCACCCAGGGGGGAAGTTGCGGATTGAGACGGTAATAAACCCACTGCCCCTGGCGGCGATCGAGCAGCAGTCCGCTGCTGCGCAATTGCGCGAGATGGCGGCTGATCTTTGGCTGGCTGTCGTTCAGGGCGCACATCAGCTCGCAGACACACAGTTCACCCTGGTGGGCGATCAGCAGGGTGGCGCGGGCGCGCGTCTCGTCGGCCAGGCTCTTGAATACCTCGGGAGGTGTGATCATCGGGCATGCCTATTACATATGGATAATCAAATATACGGATATCCGTATGTATTAAGCAAGTTAAGAACCATTGCACCCGCTTCATCCACCACTGACTTTCCAATGTTTGACATCGTCAGCGAACATCATCTGCTTCATCTCGTGAGCAATGCCATAGGCCAGGGATTCGTGTGCAGCGATGACTTTTTCTTCCGCCGAAAGGCAATGGAAAATGTCGAGCTTGGTCTCTGCCTCAGCCGTTTCGAGGGAGAAAATCTGCACGTAACGCGCAAGGTCGTTATCAAGGCTCGACAGGTATTCGCGCAGGCGCTGGTGGTCGACCGATTTCTGGCTGAAGTACCAGTTCATCGGGTGGATCAGGAAGCGTGAGTGAGGGGAGGTGATCCGCCGGCCTGCCGCCAGGAACATGATGATGCCCATGGATTCGATGTTGCCGGCGTTGATTGCACACAGCGGTACCGGCAGTGACTTCAGGAACGTATAGAGGGTGAAGCCGAAGTTGGTGCTACCGCCGCTCGTAGACAGATTGAGGAGCAGGGAGGTGGCGCCTTCATCGATGGCTTCGAGGCAACAGTCCCGGAAGCGCTCAGTGGTTCCCTGATCGATCTGGCAATGAAAATGCACGATATGTTCAGTCATCGATAGACTACCTGGATGATGCCTGGAGGACTTCCACGCGTTATCAAGTCTAGTAAACATCAAGCAGTTGATCTTGAAACCCTCGCAGACTGCCGCTCTATCCGACGCTCGCCATCCATCGAATCAGCGCAATTGCGATTGAACCAAATGCCCCGATCCACTCGTCGCAAGTCCGATAATTCGATTCAAACTTTCTGTTTTGTGAGTCCTCCGACGTATACGGGCCCAAGCTCGTACTAACGATGCAGAGGTGAATGAAAATGGCCAATACAGGAAATAAAAATCCCGGCAGCGACTGGGACAAGACCAATGAAGCCGGTAAAAAAGGCGGTCAGGCTTCCGGCGGGCAACAATCGCGCGATAACGATCGCATGTCCGGAGGCGGGCAAGGCAATCGCGGCGGCGAATTTGCCGACGACAAGGAAAACATGACCAAGCCAGGCCAAAAAGGTGGCCAGGCTTCAGGTGGACAACAGGGCAACAGGACTGACCAATCTTCCAGCACCGGGCAAGGAAGCGGACGCGGCGGCAATGTTGCCGATGATCGCGATAAGTCTGATATGGGACGCAAGGAAGACGGGATGAGCGGTGGTGGAGGACGCAAACCCTGATGCGGTCTGACTCATCAAGCCCCGATTTTTTCGGGGCTTGATTTGATAGGGTTGAGATCAGTCGCAAGGACGCGCTAATTGATCTGAACAATCACCGGGCCTTCCGTCACGATCGGCGGGTTCGCGTGGATATTCGATGCATTTTGCTGAATCCATTCGCGTGCAACTTTCAAGCTCGCATCGCTGCCGGCCTTGTCCGTACAAACAGTCACTGACGTACCTCCATCGCCCGTATTGAGCAGTGTGTAGCTGACGAGGCCAGGCACTGTCCGCAGGAGCGCTTCAACGTCGGTCTGGCGCTGTTCCAACAGGTCGAAAAGTTGCTTGGCTCCTGTACCCAGGTAGGTTCTTATCACTGCATACATGGTCGTCTCCTTTGGGAGCCCCCAGGTTTCAATTCACCCCGATTCATTAAGCTTAGCCACGGGCCGTTGGCAAGCGAGATGCTACGACCATCGGCGGCGTTCGCTCTCGCCATTCACTCTCACGCCTGATCCATCGCCTCAGCCACCCCCTGATCCTCTCCCAGGAAGCCGCCACTTTGATGCTGCCACAGCCGCGCGTAGGTGCCGTTTTTTGCCAGCAATTGCGCATGGGTACCCTGCTCGATGATGCGTCCCTCGTCCATGACGATGAGCCGATCCATGGCCGCAATCGTCGACAACCGGTGCGCGATGGCGATGACGGTCTTGCCCTGCATCATTTCATCGAGGCTTTCCTGGATGGCGACCTCGACTTCAGAGTCCAGGGCACTGGTGGCCTCGTCCAATAGCAGGATCGGGGCGTTCTTGAGCATCACCCGGGCGATGGCAATGCGTTGGCGCTGGCCGCCCGAGAGCTTGATGCCGCGCTCACCCACCAGGGTGTCATAACCACTATGGCCTTGCCGATCGCTCAGTTGGCTGATGAACCCGTCGGCTTGGGCATTGATCGCGGCACTGCGCACCTGGGCGTCGGTCGCGTCCGGGCGACCGTAGGCGATGTTGTCGCGAATCGAGCGGTGCAGCAGGGACGTGTCCTGGGTGACCATGCCGATAGCGGCGCGCAGACTGTCTTGTGTCACCTGAGCGATGTTTTGCCCGTCGATGCGAATCTCACCGCTGTCGACGTCATAGAAGCGCAGCAGCAGATTGATCAGCGTCGATTTGCCTGCGCCGGAACGGCCCACCAGGCCGATTTTTTCGCCTGGGTGGATGGTCAGGCTCAATCCGTCGAGCACCTGGCGTTCACCGTTGTAGTTGAAACTCACGTTGTCAAAGGTCACCGCGCCGCCAGAGGGCACCAGTACGCCAGCGTTCGGTGCATCCTGCACCTTGGGGCCACGGGTCAGGGTTGCCATGCCATCCTGCACGGTGCCGATGCTTTCGAACAGCGAAGCCATTTGCCACATGATCCAGTGCGACATGCCATTGATCCGCAACGCCATGGCCGTGATTGCCGCCACCGCTCCCGCGCCGACCTCGCCCTGGTGCCAGAGCCACAGGGCATAGCCGCCAGCGGCCATGATCAACATCACCACCAGCGCCTGGTTGACGATCTCGAACTGGCTGACCAGGCGCATCTGGCGGAAGCCGGTTTGCTTGAAGTCCTCCATCGCCGCGCGCGCAAAATGTGCTTCACGATTGGAGTGCGAGAACAGTTTCACGGTGGTGATGTTGCTGTAGGCATCTGAAATACGCCCCGTCATCGACGATCGCGCATGGGCCTGTTCCTGCCCGACTCGCCCCAGGCGCGGCACAAAGTACAGCATGGCCAGCCCGAACAACGCGACCCAGGCAATAAAAGGCAGCATGAGTTTCAGGGCGAAGCCGCCGGCCAGTGCGATGATCGCAATGAAATAAACGCCAATGCCGGGCGCGATTTCGATGAGGGTGAACAAGACTTCGCGCACGCCCAGTGCAGTCTGCATCACCTTGGTAGTGACCCGACCGGAGAACTCATCGGAAAAGAACGAAAGGCTTTGCCGCAGCATCAGCCGATGGAAGTCCCAGCGCAGCCGCAATGGCAGGTTGATGGCCAATATCTGGTGCTGCACCATGGTACGAAGCGCCACCAGCCCAATGCTGGTGAGCAACACTATCGCGATACCCCACAGCACAGAACTTTCCTGCCCGTTCGCATCGCCACCGGCCTGCCAGGTCGAGAGCAGGTCCACGACCTGCCCAAGAAAGGAAAACAACCAGGCTTCGTAGATCGACACACTGGCGCTGAGCAGCGCAAGCAGAAGGATGTAACCGCGGGCGCCGCGCGTGCAGGCCCACAGGAACCGCATCAGGCCGACAGGCGGCGGCGGTGCTTCGTCGGGAGGGAATGGATCGAGCCTTCGTTCAAACACGCGAAGCATTGTGATCTCCGAAATGATCTGGGTAAGCGGATTTTGCCATTGAGTGGCTGCTTTGAGGGTTTGCGGGCAGGCGTCGTATCCGCCACCGCCAGACTAACGGTGCCGGGGGATGCAGGGGGCCCGCGTCCAAAGCGCTCGGTTGAACTTTTACAGATGTAAGGCTGTGAAGGGTGTAAAGGAGTGTAAAAGGAGGTAAAGGCAGGGGGGCCACAAACGGAACAATTCGTCCCGTTTTCCATCAAGCGGAGAGTGGCCTGTTCATTCCTGTCGTTTACATACACTCGGAGGTTGAAATTTCGCTGGCGTAGGCGCCTGCGGCGCTGTTGTCGACCTGAGCCGATGGACTGACAGACATCCGTGCGCCGGCAGACAGGCTACTGTTGATCCGGGGGATATGGCACAGGGATGAGGCCGCCCCCATGCTCATGCGCACATTCGCCACATCCGCAGTGAAGGGCAACGGTTTTTTGTTAAAGGTGCTGCCCATCGCCAGGTCAAGGACCAGTTCACCCGTCTTGCCCTCGATCTGGATGTCAGTGCCCCTGCTGCCTGCCACCGTCAACCTGGACGGATCGACGGCACAGGCAGGTGCCACGATTTTAACCCCTGCTTTTCCCGTCAGCCCCGTCAGTGGCGCGCTGGTATATAGCGTGATATCCAGGGTAGGGGAGACGACGCGAACGTTTTCCGCTGCGTCATTCACCAGCAATAACGCCTTATTGTCTGACGTCACTTGAAGCTTGTTCAGCGTATCGGCAGAGCCTGAGACCACCATTGATGACGCTGCAGCGCATTTGATCGACAGGTTCACACCCTGTCGGGCCTCAACGCTGTTGAATGCGGTCAGCGCAAAGGTTTTTTCTGCGGCCAGTACAACACCACTGGTCGTGATCGCCAGCAGCGCAAGCATCAGCTTTATCGTGTCCATGTTGTTCATGCAACCTCCTTGTTTCACAGAAGCACCGAAAGGAAAATCCAAATCCCGGAAACGAAAAAGCCCTGAATAATCAGGGCTTTGTCGTATAAAGATGGCGGAGGCGATGGGATTCGAACTCATGGACCTGTTACAGTCGACGGTTTTCAAGACCGTTGCCTTAAACCACTCGGCCACACCTCCGTTTGTGTTGCGGGCGCCATAATACCTGAATGAAACACACTGTCAAACTCTCTGCATAGCTTGTTACAGGGCGTCTGTTATGATCTTTGCGACTGAACGTTTCAAACCAACAGGAGTGTCGCCATGCGCGAACAGGATTACGCAGTGAATAACAGCGTGCAGGCTGAGCAGCTAGAGGTTAGCCGCGTCCTGCGCAACACATACGGCTTGCTGGCACTGACGCTGGCCTTCAGTGGTGTGATGGCTTACGTTGCCCAGCAGATGCGTGTCGGCTACCCGAACATTTTCGTGGTGCTGATCGGCTTCTACGGCCTTTTCTTCCTCACCAACAAGCTTCGTGATTCCGCCTGGGGCCTGGTGTCGGCTTTTGCCCTGACCGGTTTCATGGGTTTCCTGCTGGGCCCGATCCTCAACCGTTACCTGGGCATGCAGGGCGGCGCCGAAGTGGTTAGCTCGGCGTTTGCCATGACAGCCCTGGTGTTCGGTGGCCTGTCGGCCTACGTGCTGATCTCGCGCAAGGACATGAGTTTCCTCAGTGGCTTCATCACGGCGGGTTTCTTCGTGTTGCTGGGTGCGGTGGTTGCCAGCTTCTTCTTCCAGATCAGCGGCCTGCAACTGGCGATCAGCGCGGGCTTCGTGCTGTTCTCCTCGGTCTGCATCCTGTTCCAGACCAGCGCCATCATCCACGGCGGCGAGCGCAACTACATCATGGCCACCATCAGCCTGTATGTATCGATCTACAACCTGTTCATCAGCTTGTTGCAGCTGTTTGGCATCATGGGTCGCGATGATTGATCGCCTACCATGATTGAAAAAACCCGCTTCGGCGGGTTTTTTTTATGCCCGGCGCAGTACCGGCGGCTAGGCCATTGGTGGCAGGCGCCGCTTGACCGGGGTTTTCTTGACGATGGCGGTGTTGGTTTCGGCGTGGGTGTTGAGGCGGTCGAGCAGGGTGTCCAGTTGTTCCATCGAGCGTACATGCAGGCGGGCGATGAAGCAGTCGTCACCGGTGACCTTGTCGCACTCGGTGAACTCGGGAATCGCCATGATCTGCCGTTCCACTTCCTGCAACTGGCCGGGCAGCGGGCGAATGCGCACGATGGCCTGCAGCTGATAACCGAAGCATTTCGGGTCGATTTCCACGGTATAGCCCTTGAGCACACCGCGCTCTTCGAGACGCCGCAGGCGCTCGGCAACGCTGGGTGAGGACAGGCCGCTGATTTGCGCCAGGGCCTTGAGCGAACGTCGTGAGTCCTCCATCAAGGCGGTGATCAGCACCTGGTCGATGTCATCGGTCATGGCGAAAACCTCTATTAGGCAGTTTTGCAAAATCGCCTTCGCATAAAAGGCAAATTCGAAGTTTAGCCTGCTTTTTGCGCTGGAGCAGCGCCCCGGTCGATTGGCATACTTTGCCCATCAACCACAGGAGTCTGATGATGGACAACTCAATACGTCGCGGCTCGTTCGAAATGACCGCCGCCATGCTGATCTCCGGGACCATCGGCTGGTTCGTGCTGGTGTCCGGGCAACCGGTGCTGGACGTGGTGTTCTGGCGCTGCCTGTTCGGGGCCGGTGCGCTGCTGCTGATTTGTGCGGCGTTCGGCTTTCTTCGCCCTGGTATCCTCACCCGTACCACTTTCCTGTTGGCGGTGCTCAGCGGTGTGGCGATCGTCGGCAACTGGGTGTTGTTGTTCGCCTCTTATTCCCGGGCCTCGATAGCCATCGGTACGGCGGTCTATAACGTCCAGCCGTTCATGCTGGTGGGGCTGGCGGCGGTGTTTCTCAACGAGAAAATCACCCTGCAGAAACTGGCCTGGCTGGGCGTTTCGTTTCTCGGCATGCTGGCGATCGTCAGCGCACATGGCGGGGAGGGCGAGAGCGGTAACGAGTACTTGATAGGTATCGTTCTGGCCTTGGGCGCCGCGTTCCTCTATGCGATTGCCGCGTTGATCATCAAGCGCCTGACCGGTACGCCACCCCATCTGATTGCATTGGTCCAGGTCAGCACCGGCGTATTGCTGCTAGCACCATTCGCGCACTTTTCGGCCCTGCCGCAGGAGCCGAGTGCCTGGGGCAGCCTCGTCACCTTGGGCATCGTGCACACTGGCGTGATGTACGTGCTGTTGTACGGCGCGATCCAGAAACTGCCGACGGCATTGACCGGCGCGCTGTCGTTCATCTACCCGATCGCGGCGATTTTCGTCGACTGGTTTGCCTTCGGCCATCGCCTGGAACCGCTGCAATGGATCGGAGTGGCCGCGATCCTGCTGGCCGCGGCCGGCATGCAGCAGGGCTGGAGCTTGAAGTTGCGGCGCACCGTTACCTCGTAAGGTGTTTCAGATGTTCCAGCGCGGCGCCGTCCTGGCCAGTCGCTGGCGCATCTCGCCAATGTTGGCAAGCAGTTGCTCAGTCAACAATCGGTAACCGTCCAGGGCGTTGTAGACCGGCACATCGAGCCTGACCATCGGTAGCGCCACGGGGCGCTCCAGCCGGTGGGTGCCACCGGATTTCAGCGCCCGGGCCATGGCCATCAGTTGCACGCGAATCAGTCGATGCTCTGCCTTCAAGGCCGATTGCAGGTCGCTGGCATCCGGTCGGGTATTGCCCAGTATCTCAAGGGTGCTGACACACAGGCGCAGCTGACGTTGAATGGCATCGAGCTCGTTCATGGAAATCTTCACCTCCTTGGACACCGATGGCATCAGGGAGCGCAGTTGTACCATCACGGTGTTCAGTCGCCCCATCAGCCTTAGGTGTTCGTCGCCAGTCACCGATTGGCCGGTGATGATGCGACCGTAGACCGCCGCGCAGTCACGCAGGGCATCTGCCAGGTTGTACCGCCAGGAATAGACCGCATAGAGCGGCAGGGCGAAGGAAAATGCCAGGGCCAGGGCAATACCGATCAGGATATCCACCCCACGCCACAACCCGTCAGTGACCGGATTGTCACCATGCCCGGCGACGATGAATACGGTTATGCCAGCCAGCAACGCAGTGTATCCGCCTTTGCCGATGGCATGGTACGAGAAGAATCCGCACACCACCGCCATGGCGAAATAGGTCAGCCACGGCATCCCGAGCCAGGACTGTTGCACCACCAGGATCAGGCCGATAGCCGCCCCGACCAGAGTGCCGATGGCCCGTTCGGCCGCTTTCTTGCCGATGTTGCCATGGTGCTGCAAGCCGCCGATCACCACCAGCATCGTCACCGAGGCCCACTCGCCGTGGGGCAGGTGGATGCCGGTGGTCAGCAGGATCGTCGCCAGCAACCCGAGCGACACGCGCACGGCATGGATCATCCGCGCGTGGCGATAGCGCTGGTACGGGTCCAATAGCGGACGCAGTAACCGGCGCAGTAGCGGTGGCAAGCGAACAGCCGTGGATGCGCTCAGGTCGGCTCTCCTCAGAAGATGTAGTCAGTGGTCAGGAAGCTTGAACTGCGGCCGCTGATGATCTCGCTGATGAGATCCTTGTTGGTCTCCTGGAATTTGGTCGCCACCAGCGTGCGAATGGAAAACACCCGCAGGGCGTCGTGCACCGACAGCGTGCCCTCGGCGGAGTTTTTCCGGCCATTGAACGGATAGGTGTCCGGGCCGCGCTGGCATTGGGCGTTGAGGTTGATGCGCCCGACCTGGTTGGCGAAGGTGTCGACCAGTCGACCGACCGCCACCGGGTTGGTGCCGAAGATACTCAGTTGCTGGCCGAAGTCCGATTCGAGGACGTAGTCGATCACCGTGTCCAGATGACGATAGGGCACGATCGGCACCACCGGGCCAAATTGTTCTTCCTGGTAGACCCGCATCTGCGGCGTCACCGGGTACAGCACGGCGGGGTAGAAGAACGACGCGCGCGCCTCGCCGCCATTGGGGTTGACCACTTTCGCGCCCCTGCCCACGGCATCGGCCACCAGCGAGTGCAGGTAATCGACCTTGCCCGACTCCGGCAACGGTGTCAGCGCCACGCCACTGTCCCACGGCATGCCGGGTTTGAGCGTGGCCAGTTTGGCGTTGAATTTCTCGATGAAGGCCTCGACCACGTCTTCGTGGACAAACAGGATCTTCAGGGCGGTGCAGCGCTGGCCGTTGAATGACAGGGAGCCGGTGAGCGCTTCAGTCACCGCATTGTCCAGGTCCACCTCCGGCAGGACGATGCCGGGGTTTTTCGCGTCGAGTCCCAATGCCGCGCGCAAGCGGTGAGGGCGCGGGTGCAACTTCTTCAGGTCGCTGGCGGCCTTGTTGGTGCCGATGAAGGCAAAGATATCGATGTTACCGCTGGCCATCAGCGCGCTGACCGTCTCACGCCCGCTGCCGTAGATCACGTTGATCACCCCGGCCGGGAAGCTGTCGCGGAAGGCCTCCAGCAACGGGCGAATCAGCAGCACGCCAAGCTTGGCCGGCTTGAACACTACGGTGTTGCCCATGATCAGCGCCGGGATCAGCGTGGTGAAGGTTTCGTTCAGCGGGTAGTTGTAGGGCCCCATGCACAGCGCCACGCCCAGCGGTACGCGACGGATCTGACCGAGAGTGTCCTGCTCCAGTTCGAAGCGGCTGGAGCGGCGGTCGAGTTCCTTGAGGGCGTTGATGGTGTCGACGATGTAATCGCAGGTACGGTCGAACTCTTTTTCCGAATCCTTGAGGTTCTTGCCGATTTCCCACATCAGCAGCTTCACCACCGCTTCGCGCTGTTCACGCATGCGCCCCAGGAAGGTCTCGACATGCTGGATGCGCTCGGCCACGCGCAGGGTCGGCCACAAACCCTGGCCGCGGTCATAGGCACGCACGGCGGCGTCGAGGGCGGTCAAGGCGGTGGCGGCATCCAGCAACGGCGTGCTGCCGAGGATGACTTGTTCATCGCCATCAGGGCCGCTCAGGTAAACCGGGCTGCGCACCTGGGCGAGTGGACCTGGCCAGGTTTTCAATACGCCATCGACCAGGTACTCGCGTTGTTCGGTCTGGCCGTCGAGACGGTATTTTTCCGGGATGCTGCCGGCGTCGGGAAACAGGTTGCCAAGAATCTGTGCGGTCGTCATGTCGCTACCCCGTGTGTAATGTCAGCCGTGCGCTTATGGCTAGCCGTTGAAGAATCCAGTTCAAGGGTTATACGCCTTGTTGATGAGTTTTTTTAACTGCAATCGAGCGCTGATGGGCAGAATAGAGGGGTGAAGGTGTGATTATTGTGCTTCAAGCGTAGACCGCAATCGGCGTTGGGGTGAAACGCGATCTTTTGACCTGGGAGCACACAATGGCTGGTGCCGAGGTTAAACTCCGCGCTCTTTCATAAGGAGTTCACATGAGTCACTACCAGCCGGGCATTCTTGCCACCCCTGTTCCGCCTCTCGCCCGTCACATGTTCTTCGCCCTGGAATCGGCCGCGGCGCTGCCGGCTGCGTTGGACAAGCTGACGCAACTGGTGGATGGCAAATCGGTGGTGGTCGGCTTCGGTGAGTCCCTGGTCAAGGCCCTCGGCGGGCATGTCGAAGGCTTGCGGGCGTTTCCAGCGCTGAGCGGTGTCGGCGTCGACAACCCGTCGACGCAACAGGCGCTCTGGTGCTGGTTGCACGGTACCGACCGTGGCGAACTGCTCAACCGCAGCCACGCCTTCGAAGCAGCGTTGGCCCCGGCCCTGCGCCTGGTGCAAGTGACCGAGGGTTTCCGTCACCGTGACGGCCATGACCTGACCGGTTACGAAGACGGCACTGAAAACCCCCGTGACGAAGCTGCCGCGGCCGCCGCGCTGGTGGGTGAAGGCGCCGAAGGCATGGTGGGCGGCAGCTTTGCCGCGCTCCAGCAATGGCAGCATGACCTCAAGGGCTTTCGTGCAATGGCGTCCCATGAGACGGATGACATCATGGGCCGTCGCCTGAGCGATAACGAAGAACTCGACGACGCACCGATCTCGGCCCACGTCAAACGCACCGCCCAGGAGAGCTTTGCCCCTGAGGCGTTCGTGGTTCGCCGCTCGATGCCGTGGATCGAAGGCGAGCGTGCCGGGTTGATGTTCCTGGCCTTCGGTTTTTCCCTCGACGCCTTCGAAGCCCAACTGCGCCGCATGAGCGGGCTGGAAGACGGAATCACCGACGGCTTGTACCGCATCAGCCGGCCGATCACCGGTGGCTACTACTGGTGCCCGCCACTGAAGGATGGTCGTTTGGACCTGCGCGCCATGCGCATCGGCTGAGTAAAAGCAAAAGATCGCAGCCTTCGGCAGCTCCTACAGGTGGAACGCATAAACCTGTAGGAGCTGCCGAAGGCTGCGATCTTTTGATCTCCATCTAACCTTATGCCCAAACAGTATTTCTCAGCCATTCCTTAGAACTCTAAGATCACGTCATAACTCGTTATGACAAGTGATCTTCATGACCGATAACGTTCTATCGCTTAGTAGCGTTCCGCTGCACACCCAACTGCGCGATGTGTTGCGTGCGCGCATCCTCGACGGTGAATACCCGCAAGACAGCCAGATGCCTTCCGAAAGCGAGCTCGGTGCACTGTTCAAGGTCAGTCGCATCACGGTGCGCCAGGCTCTCGGCGATTTGCAGAAGGAAGGGCTGATCTTCAAGATCCACGGCAAGGGTACCTTCGTCGCCAAGCCGAAAACCTTCCAGAACGTCAGCACCTTGCAAGGCCTGGCCGAGTCCATGACCGGTCGCGGATATGAGGTGATCAACCGCCTGCGCAGCTTCAAGTTCATCGCTGCCGACAAGCTGGTCGCCGATCGCTTGCAGGTCGCCGAAGGCGAGACCGTGGCGCAGATCAAGCGGGTTCGCCTGATCAACCGCGAACCGATTTCGCTGGAAATCACTTACCTGCCCAAAGCCCTTGGCGAGCGTCTGGAGAAGGCCGATCTGGTAACCCGCGACATTTTCCTGATCCTGGAAAACGACTGCGGACTGTCCCTCGGTCACGCCGACCTGGCCATCGATGCAGTACTGGCCGACAGCGACCTGACCCAGGCGCTGAACGTCGAGGCCGGCTCGCCGATCATGCGCATCGAGCGCCTGACCCACGACGCCGAAGGCCGCCCAGTGGACTTCGAACACCTTTACTACCGTGGCGACGCCTTCCAGTACCGCCTGCGGATCGACCGGCAAAAAGGGGCGCAGGCATGACCCGAACGACTCTCGAACAGGAATACGACATCGTGGTGATCGGCGGCGGCACGGCCGGGCCGATGGCGGCGATCAAGGCCAAGGAGCGCAACCGCGATCTGCGGGTATTGTTGATCGACAAGGCCAACGTCAAGCGCAGCGGCGCGATCAGCATGGGCATGGACGGCCTCAACAACGCGATCATTCCCGGCCACTCCACGCCGAAGCAGTACACCAAGGAAATCACCATCGCCAACGACGGCATCGTCAATCAGGCTGCGGTGTATGCCTACGCGACCCACAGTTTCGAGACCCTCTCACAGCTGGACCGCTGGGGCGTGAAGTTCGAGAAAGACGAGACCGGCGACTACGCGGTGAAAAAGGTCCACCACATGGGCGCCTACGTGCTGCCGATGCCGGAAGGCCACGACATCAAGAAAGTCCTGTATCGCCAGTTGAAGCGGGCGCGGGTCAGCATTACCAATCGCCTGGTCTGCACCCGTTTGCTCAAGGACGAAGAGGGCGCCGTCAACGGCGTGATGGGCTTCGATTGCCGCACGGCCGACTTCCATGTGATCAAGGCCAAGGCCGTGATCCTCGCCTGCGGTGCCGCCGGACGCCTGGGCCTGCCGGCTTCGGGTTACCTGATGGGCACCTACGAAAACCCGACCAATGCCGGCGACGGTTACGCCATGGCCTACCACGCCGGAGCCGAACTGGCGAACCTGGAATGCTTCCAGATCAACCCGCTGATCAAGGACTACAACGGCCCGGCCTGCGCCTACGTCACCGGTCCCTTGGGTGGCTACACCGCCAACAATAAGGGCGAGCGCTTCATCGAGTGCGACTACTGGAGCGGCCAGATGATGTGGGAGTTCCACCAGGAGCTGGAAAGTGGCAACGGCCCGGTGTTCCTCAAGCTCGATCACCTGGCCGAAGAAACCATCCAGAACATCGAAGAGATCCTGCACAGCAACGAGCGCCCGAGTCGCGGTCAGTTCCACGCCAATCGCGGCACCGACTACCGCACGCAGATGGTCGAGATGCACATCTCCGAGATCGGTTTTTGCAGCGGACACTCGGCGTCTGGCGTGTGGGTCAACGAGAAGGCCGAGACCTCGGTCAAGGGCCTGTATTCGGCCGGAGACATGGCCGCGGTGCCGCACAACTACATGCTCGGTGCGTTCACCTATGGCTGGTTTGCCGGCACCAACGCGGCGGACTTTGTCGCCGGACGCGAGTTTTCCGCGCTCGATGCCGAACAGATCGCAATTGAAAAGCAGCGAGTCTACGCCCCCCTTGACCGCGAGCACGGCCTGCCACCGGCCCAGGTCGAGTACAAGCTACGCCGCTTCGTCAACGACTACCTGCAGCCGCCGAAAGTGACGAAGAAGATGCAGATCGGCCTGCAACGCTTCAGCGACATCCAGCGTGACCTGGATCAGATCAAGGCCCACAACGCCCACGAACTGATGCGCGCCATGGAAGTCAGCATGATCCGCGACTGCGCCGAAATGGCTGCCCGTGCTTCATTGTTCCGCGCCGAAAGTCGCTGGGGGCTTTACCACTATCGGGTCGACCACCCGCAACGCGACGACAGCGACTGGTTCTGCCATTGCCACTTGAAGAAGGGCGAAAACGGCGTGATGACCAGTTTCAAGAAAGCCGTCGAACCTTACATCATCCCGCTGGACGCCGACGAGATGCAGGCCTACGACCGGTTGCGGGTCGGTGCCGACGCGGCTTGAGCATGACACTAGAGAGAAACCGTGAAATGGCCTACCAACCCCAGGAAATATTCTTTCGCTCCAATGCACCGGTCACCGTCGACGAGGACCTTTGCATCGCCCACAAGGGCTGCACGGTGTGCGTCGACGTCTGCCCGATGGACTTGCTGGCGATCAACCCGGCCACGCAAAAGGCCTACATGGCCTTCGATGAATGCTGGTACTGCATGCCGTGCGAAAAGGACTGCCCGACTGGGGCGGTGAAAGTAGACATTCCCTATTTGTTGCGCTGAAACACCGAACCTGTAGGAGCCGGCTTGCTGGCGATAGCAGTGGATCAGGCAACTGATTTATCGACTGGCAGACCGCCATCGCCAGCAAGCCGGCTCCTACAGTGGATCGACGCCAGCCGCAAGTCTTCTGTACACCGGAAAACCTGTAACCCAAATGCCATCCGGCAACACCGGACGCTGAATTGAAAAACACCCCTCGTTTCCCACCACGCCCTGATCGTGGCGGAGACGAACATCCTATGAATGATTCGAGGGGAAACACTCATGATATTGCGCGCAGCTTTGGTCGGTCTGGTACTGGCCTCATTCACCTTGTCGGCGCAAGCCGAAACCATCCGCATCGCCATCGGCACCCAGGACACCACCATCAATTGCGCCGCGGGCGGCCTGTTGATCCGCGAGCTGGGCCTGCTGGACAAATACCTGCCCCACGATGGCCAGTACAAGGACGCCAAGTACGAGGTGCAGTGGAAGAACTTCACCAGCGGCGCGCCGCTGACCAATGAGATGGTCGCCGGCAAGCTCGACTTCGGCGCCATGGCCGATTTCCCCGGGTCGTTCAACGGCGTGGCGTTTGAAACCGCCGGCAAGCACAGCCTGTTCATCAGCGTGCTGTCGGGCAGCACTCAGGGCAGTGGCAACGGCATCGTGGTGCCGAGCGCGTCGGGCGTGCAGTCACTGGCCGAGCTCAAGGGCAAGACCATTTCCGTTCCGTTCGCGTCCACTGCCCATGGCATGTTGCTGCGCGCTGTGGCGGCCCAGGGTTGGGACCCGCTCAAGGACGTGAACATCATTGCCCAGCCACCGGAAGTCGCCGGTTCCGCGTTGCAGGCCGGCAAGATCGACGCCCATGCCGACTTCGTGCCGTTCGCCGAACTGTTCCCGAGCCGGGGGTTCGCACGCAAGATCTACGACGGTTCCCAGGCTGGCGCGCCGACCTTCCACGGTGCGCTGGTGGACCAGGCCTATGCGAAAAAATACCCGGAAATCGTCGTCGCCTACCTGCGCGCGAGCATCGAAGCCAACCAACTGCTGGCCGCCGAGCCCGAGAAGTACAGCGAGTTGATCGCCAAGGTCACCGGGGTCGATGCGGAGGTCAACTACCTGTTCCACGGCCCGCTCGGCGTGCAGACCCGCGACCTGACCTGGAAACCGGAATACCGCCAGGCCGTCGGCACCGCCATCGACACCCTCAAGCTATTGAAGAAGGCTGATCGCGGTCTTGACCTGAATACCTTCATCGACGACCAATACATTCGCGCCGCGTTCAAGGCGTCCAATCTGGACTACAGCGCGCAGTTGGCGAATTACGAGCAGACGCCGCTCAAGGCCGTCGATGCAGGCAGTGGCCAGGCCATCACCGACTTCAGCCACGTGGCCGAGATCTGGGTGCGCGGCGAGCCGAAAGTCCGTCAGTACGCCTCGGCGCAAGCGGCATTCACCGCGCTGGCCGCGCTGAAGCAGGAAGGCAAGAACATCCGCGCCGTGTATGCCCAGGCCAGTGACAGCGGGATCAAGTTGCTGGCCGACCAGGCGTGGTTTGCCAGCGATGCGAAAGGACGCCTCAGCGCGTTTCTGCTCAAGGGCCAGGCCCAGCAATTCGCCACGGCCCAGGGCGGCAAGGTGTTCGATTTCACCGATGCCACGGCGCAAGCCGTGGCCGCGCGCTAACCCCTGGAGCCCCGCAATCCCCCTGTGGGAGCGAGCCTGCTCGCGAATACGTACTGACATCCACCATCGATGTCGACTGACCCACCGCTTTCGCGAGCAGGCTCGCTCCCACAGTGATGTTGGTGGAGAGGAATTATTGTGTACGGATCATTTAACCGATGGCTCCCCCGAGCCGCCTCGCTGTTGCTCTGCCTGCTGTTCTGGCAACTCGCCGCCAGCCACCACTGGAACCTCGGCCTGGTGACCTTCGCCAACGTCCCGACACCCCTTGCCGTGATTGAAGCGGCACTGGGCCTCGGTGACTCCGGCAAACTCGCCCGACACCTTGGCAGCAGCCTCAGCCGGGTCTTCGCCGGTTACCTCGCGGCATTGGTGATCGGCGTCGCCCTGGGCCTGGCCATCGGTCGCTCGAAATGGGCCGAAGATTTGTTGCTGCCACCGCTGGAAGTGCTGCGCCCAATTCCCGCCGTGGCCTGGATTCCCCTGGCGATCCTGATGTTCCCCTCGTCCGAGCTGTCGATGGTCTTCATCACCTTTACCGGCGCCTTGTTCCCGATCCTGCTCAATACCGTGCACGGTGTCGAAGGCGTCGATCCACGGCTGATCGCTTCGGCGAAAAGCCTCGGGGCAGGGCGACGGGCGATGCTGCTGGAAGTGATTCTGCCGGGGGCCGCACCGAGCGTCATCACCGGCCTTTCCATCGGCATGGGCACGTCGTGGTTTTGCCTGGTGACCGCCGAGATGATCTCCGGCCAATACGGCATCGGCTATTACACCTGGGAGTCCTACACCATCCAGAACTACCCCGACATTGTGGTCGGCATGTTGCTGATCGGCGTACTCGGGATGGGCAGCAGCCTGCTGATCAAACGCCTGGGCGGTGTATTCACGCCCTGGCATCGACCACGAGGAAAAGCCTGATGAGTGTTTTTCTACAGCCCGAAGGGCGGATCGATATCCGCGGTTTGTCGATCAGCCTGGGCGAGGGCAGCGCGGCCTTCGAAGCCGTGCAGGGCCTCGATTGCCTGATCGAACCGGGGCAGTTCGTGTGCATCCTCGGGCCGTCCGGTTGTGGCAAGTCGACCTTGCTCGGCGCCCTGGCCGGTCATCTGCAACCGCGCGATGGCAGCCTCAAGGTTGATGGCGCGCCGGTGTCCGGCCCGTCGCCTCAACGCGGCATGGTGTTTCAGCAGCACACACTGTTCCCTTGGCGCACGGTGCGCGACAACATTGCGTTCGGCCTGAAAATGCGCGGCATCGGTAAAGCCGAACGGGACAAGGCCGCCGATGAAATCCTCGCCCTGGTCGGCCTTGAAGGCTTCGCCGAGCGCTGGCCGGATCAGTTGTCCGGTGGCATGCAACAACGGGTGGAGATCGCCCGGGTGCTGGTCAATCGCCCACGTTTGTTGCTGATGGACGAGCCCTTTGGCGCTCTCGATGCCCTGACCCGCTTGAACATGCAGGAACTGCTGCTGGACATCTGGACGCGCATTCGCACCACCGTGGTGTTCGTCACCCATGACATCGACGAGGCGCTGTTCCTCGCCGACCGCCTGCTGGTGATGAGCACGCGTCCCGGTCGGATCATCGAAGACCTGCGCCTGGATTTCCCCCGGCCACGCACCACCGAACTGGTGACCAGCCACGAGTTCTCCCGCTTGAAGCGTCACTGCCTTGAATTACTGCGTCACGAAGACGGTCGGCAATTACCACGCCTTAACCCTCTCGGACTTCCTCCAGAAAACAAACTGCCGCGATTTGCCCTATGACCTCACTCTTCGATGTAACCGATAACGATGACATTCTCGCCCTGCAACCACGCCTGACCGACGACGATGCCGGCGTGCGCCGCATCGCCCTGATCGAACTGGCCGACCTGGAAGAGCCGGACGGCCTGCTGTGGCTGGTCAACCGATTGTCCGCAGACCCGGCCGAAGACGTTCGTGCCGAAGCCGCGCGGTTGCTCGAAGCCTGGGAGGACGAGCCTGTGGTCGAAGCGCTGTGCCAGGCCCTGACCGATCCATCGGCTGCGGTGCAAGCCGCCGCGGCGCAAAGCCTCAGCCTGCTCAAGAGCGAAGCGGCGGGTGAGGTGATCCTGCCGTGGACCGGGCATGCCGACATCGGCGTGCGCATCGCTGCGTTCAGGGCCTTGCGTGAATTGCGCTACCCGCAAGCGGCCCCGGCGGCGCTGGTTGCGTTGAGCGATCAGGAGGCCAATGTCCGCCGTGAAGCCGTCGGCGTGCTGGGTTGGCTCAAACAGCTCGACGCCTTGTCGGCCCTGGCTCGACTGGCCAGTGCCGATCCGGACACCGAAGTGCGCCGCGCCGCGACCGGCGCACTCGGCCTGGCGTCTGACGAGCAGGTGCTGCCGGCCCTGCGCCAAGCCTTGCAGGACCAGGCCTGGCAAGTGCGCGAGGAAGCCGCCACCACCCTGGGCAAGGTCGGCCACATCGACGCCGGCCCTGCCTTGGTCCAAGCCCTGAGCGACGATTACTGGCAAGTGCGCCTTCGCGCCACCCGCAGTCTCGGCCGCTTGCGTTACGCCCAGGCACTGGACGCGCTGATCGAAACCCTCGGCCACCGCATCAGCAACCTGCGCAAGGAAGCCGCCCTGGCCCTCGGTGAGTTGAACGAGAAAGGCGCCATCGCCCCATTGCTGGCCGCGCAGGACGACGGTGATCCGGAAGTGCGCAAAGCGGTGCGCATTGCCCTGAGTCAGCTGCAATGAACCCGCTGTCCATCGGCAACTCCCGCAGCAGGCAGCAGCTGCGACTGAACTGGCCGAATGGCCGCGAGCAGTGGCTGGATCATGCCGAGTTGCGCCGCCAGTGCCCGTGTTCGCAATGCCGGGCGTTTCGCTTGCGCGGGATGACGCCGCTGGTTGACGACCGCGTTCGGTTGGTCGAGGTGAATTCGCAGGGGTATGGGTTGCAGTTGGTGTTCAGTGATGGCCACGAACGCGGGATCTATCCCTGGGCCTACCTCTCCAGCCTGAGCTGAACCCTGTAGGAGCTGTCTCGTGAAACGAGGCTGCGATCTCTTGATCTTGCTTTTAAAAACAAAGTCAAAAGATCGCAGCCTCGTTTCACTCGTCAGCTCCTACAGTGCTTAAGTTGCGAATACAGGTTCAGTAACGGCTCGAATAAACGCATCATCCACAGTCTTTGCTCCATACCGATGCGTGAATTCATTTCCATTGGCGAAACGATTGAAGCGTTGCTGGCTGATCATATAGAAATAATCACAGTGGCTGATCACCTCCTCAACATTGTGAGAAGAAACCAGGATGGCAGTGCCTTCCTTTGCAGCGCCGTGAAGGCACTGCCATATATAGTGGCGAAACTCTGGATCTACACCGGCAGTAGGTTCGTCGAGAATCACGAAGTCTGCAGAAATTGAAAGGAGAGTGAGAGTAAAGAACCAGCGTGTCTCGCCGTAACTGCACAATGCCGATTTCTTGTTCCATATGTCTTGGTAGCGGCTGACTATCAAAGGGCTCCATGCAGATAGTTTCTCCAGCGTTGTATCATAAGTCATGGGTTCGCTTGATGATAAAGCAGTGACCATCTTAAAAATATCACGCATGCGAAGCGGTGGAGGAGTGCTGATGATTTGAGAAAGATATAAAAGGTGGCTGAAGTCGTTTTTGATTAAACCGGATTTTGCTTTTTTCAGATTGCAAACAATATCGAAAAAAGACGTTTTACCAGATCCGTTGGGTCCTAGAATACCAACAATGTCACCCTGAGATACTTCAAGGGAGGCTTGGGTCAAAAGAGCTCTATCGGGGTAGGATAAGTCAATATCCTGCGCTTTGAATTGTTTCATTAATATCGACTCCATACTGGATTGATTCTTAGGTGTTTGTATGTTTTGTGTAGTGTTATTATAAATATGATAACTATTGTTGTTGTTATAAGTTTGTTGGATTCAAGGTCGCTTTCCATTAAGTGATTTGCAAGTGTTAAAGGGTTTGCCAGATTCAAGCGGTTGGTAATGTAATCGTCTCTAGTGGCGCTCATCACTCCCAGAATTAACATGCAGAACGAAAAAATGGAGAGTAATGTGTTTGAGTTTTGAAAGTTGATTGGCAGCAATGAAAACGCTGCGCCAAAAGCGCAAAACATGATAAAGCAAATGTAAAAGCGGAGCGCGATACCCAATAGTTCGATTGGGGTATAGTCTCCAAACGGGAGTTTGGTTGTCAGGTAAAAAGTTGTGCAATACGCTATTGATATTAAGGAGTATGCAAGAAAATGCGACAAAAGAAATACGAGTTTTGATTCCTGGGAGTAGATAAATGATCGGGTGAATCCGCTTTCTCTTCTTCCGATGATGTAGAAAGAAAATCCAAATAATGCGACGCTTGAGGAAATGTAGGCATAGAACCATGCCGAGATCGATGTGTAATTGTTCGAAAAGTAATTGGTGTCTTGCCTAGTTACTGCAAAAAAATAGAACATAGCGCAGGGTGATATCATAATCCAAAAGAAAGCAATCGGTTCTTTTAATTGCTCTTTTATAAAAATGGATGTTAGGGATAGCGTTCTGAGAAATATGTTTTTGGTCATGATCGGTTTCTCTACGGGAATGGAACCATTGTTTTTTTTCTATCTTCGTGTACCGCTGAAAGAAAAGGGGCTGAGTATTCGTTGTCAAGGTTTATGTTGTTTGAGTTGTTCATGTGCATAAATAATGAGGGTGAGATGAATTTGCAGAATGTGTATTTTATACCGTCTATTTTAGTTGCTTTTATATAAAGGTATCCTTCAATGTTTTGTTGTTTTAAACTTTTTGTAAGGCTTTTAATGTTTATTCTTGATGGCTTTGGTTTGTTTTTCGGCATGGATTGGTAATTGAGTTTTAATGCAATTTCCTCAAAGGTTTTGTATGAGTTGCACCCAAAAAAGTGACGAATATAAGAGTCTTTAAGAGAGTCGGAATTACCACGTAACACGCTGAATAGATTCATGAATCTAAAAGTTTGCCATAACTCCAGGATGGATTTGTCCAACGCGTCGGTTCGATTTTCCGAGTAAGACATACCTGCGCAGTAATGAACGTTTCGAGCTGGGTCGTTGTTGCCGTAAATTGTCAGTAGACATGTTCCTGGAAAATTTTCGTCAGAAATGTCAATTGTTAACAACTTCCCTGATTTTCTCAGGACGTTGAAAAGACCATAAGAAGGCAGCGCTTTTATCGTCGTTGATATCTCATTTAGCTTGATCGTTCCTTTGCATTGATTGGTTAGCCAGAATCGAGTGAGGAATTGCCGTTCAAGTGATTCTTTCATAGCGCCAAGAACGGCAGCATTGGAATTCCAATGGAAGCTACAACCGCAAGTGTCACGATGGGGGTATATATCATTGTCATCGCTTTTGTCATGAGTTAGAGAAATACATACAGTTGGAATAGCGCAAGCTGAAAAATCAGAAATGCGTAGGACGGTTGTCATATTGAAATTGTGTTTCGTTAAAGTCGTTAGGTTGGTGTTTTTTGAAGCGGTTTGATTAAACGCCTTAATGAATTTCTCAACCTCTTTTGTTGTGAGTTTTTTCCCTAGGCTCGAATAGCTGTCTGGAAGTATTTCTAGATAAAAGTGACGTCTCTCGAAGTACTCACCTAAGGCGGTCTTTACTGATGTAGAGCTTGTGCCAATGCCTGAGCCTATTGAGTTCCATTGATCACTGATCTCTGAGCAAAAAGGGAATTCGAGAATGCAAGGGGGCTGATACCACATTTGCCCAGGTAGCGACGGTTCATTGCTGTGTGTTGAAATTTTCATGTTAGCCACCAATTAATTGTACGCTTGAAGGATAGAATAGAGTTGGATTTAGTCCCATTGCTCTGCATAACATGTTGTCGGTGTATCCCGACCATTGACGGCTTTTAAGATTTACATGTTTGCATTGAAGGTCAACTAGCATGTACATTGATCCGGCTTCCATCAGTGCTAGCCTGTATCCGCGATAGCGATATTTGAAAAGCGTTTTTGGCATATATATCGCATAAACAATTGCTATACTGGGATTACCAATTTTATTTCCTTTAGGTAATATTGCTTCTATCATTTGGCTGTTGTCGTAACTGTTCTGTACTATTTCAAGTTTTCTTGAGTTTGGTAGTAGGTGTAATATTTTTTCAGGGCAGGGCCATGTGTTATTGGATGATAGGGAACAGCAGAATACTTCGACTGAGTAGAGTGCTCCAGCACTCGGGTAACCTCTCTTGTACGAAGTTTCGTCTTTTCTAAGAAGTGGGCTTAATAATTGTTTTATTGATTCGAAGGCAATGCCTCTTGTATCGAAATAATCGCATGATTGATTTCGATAGAGTGGGCTGGAAGGTGCGAGCGCGTCGAGTGTAGGTCCCGCCGTGGTGATATCCAGGTCGGGGTATATTTGCAGTTCATTGCCTGTCAGGTCGGAGAGCAAATGTGCTGGAAAGTTATGAAGTAAAGAAATATTGCTGACGCATTCATGGAGAGTAAAATTCCCTTTGTTGTGAAATTCCAAGACGTCCTCGTATACTTTTTGGTCGAGAAATTTAATGTAGTAGTCATGCGGGATATTTATCATATTTAGATCTCAGGCAGGTGCAAGAATGCCAGTGAGGACATAACTCTTCCGAAATCAATCCGCTGTTTAGATCTACGGTCATTGATGAGAGAGAATTGTCCTGATATCTGAAGCCTTGATTGTGCTCAGTATGAAGCTTAATTTTCTTTATCAGAGTGCCTATCGCTAGATTTTTCTGTAGTAAAGTCAACTGTTGTGATGGTATGGGTACGTTTCGATCAACACAGAAATTCATCAATGCAGACCAAGTGTTTCGGCTTTCGTTGATTTTTTCGTAATTCAATTGCCTCTCTATAAGGCAAAAGTGACAGGGGTTACCAATAATGGGGATGTACGGTTGACTAATGCGGAAGTTATTACCGCTAAAATATGCTACTGAGATAGCGCTGCTCGGAGATGATTCTGCTAAACGAAAATATAATTTTTTGATTTTCAAGTAATTATATTGCGTGCAAATTATTATGATTAGGAATGCATCACCCTTCGTGCGATCAATTAAGGAGTCCATTTCGCTGACTATTTCATGTTTGTGTTTTATCTCTTGATTGATTATCGCTTCAAGTTCATCTCGGTTGCACCAGTCATGTGCTATCAGCACCTGTTTGAAATATATTTCCGGGGGTTGGTTTTTTAGTCCTATCGCCTGGCTCAAAAATAAATAAGTGTCTTTCAGTGGTAGTTCGTGCGTGGCAACTATCTTATTGAATTGTGATTTTGAGATGTTAGGTGCATTCTGTTTTTTTAGTTCTCGCAGGACATTTAGTAGACTTTTTGATTCGGTTTTCGATGTTCCGGTCATGGATATTATTAGTGACTCGTTTGGTGGCAGATTTATAATGTCAAAATCTGAAAATGTCAGTTGCATGTGACTCCTCCTAAAAGGACCTTTCGTGGTGAAAGATCCTTCTGCCTATAAATTACGGCCAGCCTTGGTATAGGATTTCAATTACGTACCTTTAGAGCCGCCAGTGCTACCGCCACCAGTGCCCCCACCCCCGCCACATCCACCAGGGCCTCCACCACTACCACCGCTGCATCCGCCCCCTCCACCACACCCACCACTACCCCCACATCCTCCTTGGCCTCCCGAGCCTCCAGCTACTTGAGGATTAGTGCTTGAGCCATAATCACTTCTGAAGTTGAAGAGTATCTTTCCAAGCTCATTGTTTTTCATTGTTGTCACTCGTTGTGTTTGCCACTTGGAATTAAGTGGTGTTGTTAGGTTTAGGCTCCTTTGGTTTTTGGTGCAAGTGGTAGGGTTTTTACGTCGTAGGAAGTTTCCTGTGTATTTTAGGACGGGTCTTACATGACTTTGGGAGTTGAAGTTTGTTTGTTTTTCGAGTGTGGGTGTGAAAAGCTTTAAAAGTCTTTAAAAAACTGAGCTTTAGTTTTTGGAGATGGGAAAGAAATTTGCTGGCGTAGGTAAGGATTTTATGTAGGAAAAAATGTGCGGTTTTCTGTTTTTTTGATGTGGGGGGGCTTTGTTGAGCCTCTCTTTTTTCCAAGAAAGCGACAGACGGTAGTTTTCGCTTTTAGATAAAATACTCTTCAGTGCTGAAAACGACTGGTTGCACAAAGCTAGAGTGAGTATTTGTTTGATCTGCGTAATAGAAGTATCGCTTGATGAAACCCTCGGCCACCGCATCAGCAACCTGCGCAAGGAAGCCGCCCTGGCCCTCGGCGAGTTGAATGAAAAAGGCGCCATTTAAGCGCTGCTGGCCGCCCAGGACGATGGTGATCCGGAAGTGCGCAAGGCGGTGCGCATTGCCCTGAGTCAGCTGCAATGAACCCGGTGGCCATCGGCAATTCCCGGAGCAGGCAGCAGCTGCGACTGAACTGGCCGGATGGCCGCGAGCTGTGGCTGGACCATGCCGAGCTGCGCCGCCAGTGCCCGTGTTCGCAATGCCGGGCGTTTCGATTGCGCGGGATGGCGCCGCTGGTCGATGCCCGCGTTCGGCTGATCGAGGTGAATTCCCTGGGGTATGGGTTGCAACTGGTGTTCAGTGATGGGCATGAACGCGGAATATATCCATGGGCCTATCTCGAAGGATTAACTCCAAACCTGTAGGAGCGAGCATGCTCGCGATGGTCGTTAACGTTAACGCGTGGTTCCTGGTTAAACGCGGCGTTCTTGAGTCCATCGCGAGCATGCTCGCTCCTACAGGAGGCCAGGGCAATCAGAAGGACTTGCTGACGCTCGCCACTACCGTCGCGCTACACACATCGTCGAAGCCCCAATTGCTCAGGCACTGGCTTTTCGACAGGTCGGTGTCGATGTAGCTCAGGCCCAGCATCATGCCCGCCAGTTCATGGGTCAGCTTGATCTCCCACTCACGGTAGGAGTCTTCAGCCTCACCCGAGCGTGAGTACAGTTGCGGGTCCTTGAAGTCCATGTCGCCGTAACGCAGCTTGAGGCCAACGCCGTAGGGCAGCTCGGTTTCGTAACCGACATAGCTGTAGAGCGAGTTCTGCTCGCTATCGATACCCGGCGCATCGGCGGAGTAATAGGCACCGAGTTTCACCCCGTAGACGCTGAGAATGCCGTAGGCCTCGCTCTGGTTGAACTGGCTCTCTTTCGGGTAGGAATATTTGAGGTAGCCCAGGTCGAGGCTGACGTCATCGGTGGCCTGCCACAACCAACCGGCATAGTAGTCGACCTCCTGCCGGGTTTTCAGGCCGCCGCCAAAGTCGACGTTGGAGGTCCATGCGCCCAGGTACAGGCCGCTGCTGTGGGCCAGGGTTGCGCCGGCTTGCAGTGTCGGGTCGTTCTGAGTCTGCGAGATGCCGCGGGTTCGATAGTCGCTGGCCAGGGTCACGTCCAGCAACAAGGCGAAATCATCATTCAAGGGGATGGCTTGGCTGCTCAAAGGCAGCAGGCTCAAGGAACCGAGGGCGAACAGGGTGAAAGCTTTCATGGTACGTCCCGCTATTGTGATTGTTATGGGCAGAAATCGGACAAGGCTGAGCCGTGCCTCGTGTTGAAAACACGAGGTCGGAGAGGTGTGTGACTGAGGTTTTTATTAGAGGGTTGGCGCGTAGACCTGACGTCCGGCGAACCAGGTCTGCAGCACCTGGGTGTCGTGCAGGGCTTTTTCGTCGACGCTGAACACATCACGGTCGACGACGATGAAGTCGGCCTGTTTACCGGCGCTCAGCGAGCCGATCTGTTTGTCCAGGCCAAGGGTGCGCGCGGCATTGAGCGTGTAGGCGTAGAACATGGCTTCGCGGTCGATGCGTTCATCGGCGTTGAGCACCCCCAGCGGACCCACCCGCGTCATGGCCTGGGCCATGGCGTTCCACGGGTTGGGCGAAGACACTGGCCAGTCGCTGGCCCCGGCGATGGTCGCGCCCTGTTTGAGCAAAGAATGCGCCGGGTATTGGTAACGGAACGCCAGGGCGCTGACGTAAGGCTTGATCATGTCCGTGGTGTAATCGTCGGCGCTGGCCCAGAGCAGTTGCATCGAGGCGATGACGTCGAGCGGTTTGAAGCGGGCGAATTCTTTCGGATTGACGATCTGCAGGTGCGTGATGGAGTGGGTCACGCCGCTCTGTCGGTCCTTGCGCGCCTGGGCGATGCCGTTCAGCGATTCGCGTACGGCGCGGTCGCCGATGGCATGAATGTGCACCAGCCAGCCGCGCTGATCGATCGCGCTGACCAGCTCGCCGAAATGCTTCGGATCGATCAACAATTCGCCCGGTTTGTGCGAGTTGGTGTACGGATCGATCATCGCGGCGCTCTGGGCCGGGTACTCGATCACGCCGTCAGCGAAGATCTTGATACCGGGCAGCGTCAGGTTGGGAATGCCCTGGAACTGCTGGCGGACCTTGTCCAGAGTATCGAGATCGGCGGGAACGCTCTTGCCGTTGGCTACCAACAGCGCCGCTACATGAGCGGTCATACCGCCGCTTTCGGACAGGGCCTTGTACACCGGCAGCACGCCGACGGTTTTTTCCGTGGGCTTGAGGGCGAATATCGGTTCGCCGGGCGCGGCGTTGGCGGCCGGGTCCATCCAGGCGGTGATGCCCAGGCTGTTGTTGTAGCTCACGGCGGTTTGCGCCGCCTTGAGCATGTCAGTGGCACTTGGCGCCGGCATTTTCGAAGCGACCCGGTCCCAACCAGCGTCCACCAGGAAGCCGTTGGGGTTGCCGTCGGCGAGTTTGCCGATGGTGTCTTTCTCGGCGTCCGGCAGGTTTTTCAGCAACGCCGCATCGACGCCAGCGCGCTTGAGCATGACGTTGTTGGCCCACGCCGTATGGTGGTCGCTGCCGGTGAACACCACGGCTGTGTCGGCCCATTCGCCGCTGTTGAACTGCTTGCCCAAGGCTTCGGCCTGCGCCCAATAAGCCGAACTCATGCCGGCCACGCTCAGGACATCGCCATGCCTGGCCTTACCGTCGTCACGCCAGGCTCGCAGGCGCTTTTCCAGCTCATCGAGGTCGACCACCTCGTCTTCCATGTTGGCCGAAACCTTCTCCAATCCACCGAAAATCCCGTGGGAGTGGCTGTCGATCAGGCCTGGCATCAGGGTCTTGCCGTCCAGGTCGACGACCTTGGTTTGCGCATCGATCAGGGCCTTGATCTGCGTATCGCTGCCCACTTGCAGCACCTTTCCGTCCTTTACGGCCAGGGCCTGGACCTTGGGCTGGTTGCGGTCGGCAGTGAAGATCTTGCCGTTGAACAGCACCAGGTCAGTCGCGGCCATGGCTTCCAACGAGGCAAAACTGACTGCCACCAGCAACAGATTCGGGATGAATCTTTTCATTGAATGTTTCCTTGTTATTGCGTCTGATGGCCAGATTAGTGGCTCGCCGTGCTCGGCAGAACGCCTCGCTCACGAAAAACGCTTTTGCCTGAATGGAAAAAGAATGGACAAACTGGGTGCACTGAAAATGTTCGTGGTCACGGCGCAACTGGGCAGCTTCAGTCGCGCCGCCGAGCAATTGGGCAAGACCCCGTCGGCCCTGACCAAAGCGGTCAATCACCTGGAAGCGGAACTCGGCGCGCGATTGTTCGAGCGCAGTACCCGGCGGATCTTGCTCACGGAATCCGGGCGGCTGTACCTGGACACCGCGCGCCAGGTCTTGCAGCGCCTGGACGAGGCCGGCGAGGAAATCGAGCAGTTGCAGCACGGTTTGCGCGGCAGCCTGAAAATCACCGCGCCGCTGGCCTATGGGCAGGCCTTTCTCGATCAGGTGTGTGGCGGTTTTCTCGAGCAATACCCGCAGATCAACCTGCAAGTGGACCTGTGTGACGAGTTCGTCAATCTGCTGGAAAGCGGCTACGACCTGGCCTTGCGTGAAGGGCATGACGACTTGCCGGGGTTGATTGCCCGCGTCGTTGGCAGCAATCGCCTGGCGCTGTGCGGCAGTCCGGAGTATCTGGCGCGCAAGGGGCTGGCGGTCACCCCCCAGACCCTCGATGAGCACGAATGGTTGCTGTACCGCCATCCTTTGCTCAGCCGCGAATTCTGGTGGGCCGAGCGCGACGGCCAGCGCCTGAGCTTGCCGCAACCCCAGGCACCCCGCCTGCGCAGCGACAACTACGACTTGTTGCTGGCCAATGCCCTGGCCGGGCGCGGGTTGTTGCATACGCCGTTGTGGAGCGCGGCACCTTACATTGCCGATGGGCGACTGGTGCGGGTGATGGCCGACTACGACATCGACCCGGACAGCTTCGGTCCGCACATCCTGGCGGTGTACCCCAGCCATCGGCGGGCCACGGCCAAGGTGCTGGCGTTCATCGATTACATCACGGCGTTTCTGGCGGCCCCTCTGTAGGAGCGAGCATGCTCGCGATGAACCTGTGAGCGCCGCGGGGTGTCAGGCTTCCCGCGTTATCGTTGACGACCATCGCGAGCATGCTCGCTCCTACAGAGGGGCAGGTACTTGCCAGGAAATTGCGGAAAGAGTACAAATGTACTCCATGACGACATTAACTCCCCGCCGTACCGCCATCCTGACTTTTATCCGTGATCGAATCGCGGAGCATGGTCAGTCCCCGAGCCTCGCTGAAATCAGCGAGGCGTTCGGCTTCGCCTCCCGCAGCGTGGCGCGCAAGCATGTGCTGGCGCTGACCGAGGCCGGTTTTATCGAGGTCAATCCACATCAGGCCCGGGGCATTCGCTTGCTCGGCCAGCCGCCGCGTCCCGAGCTGCTGGACATCCCGGTGCTCGGCCGGGTGGCGGCCGGTGCGCCGATCGGTGCCGATGCCGAGGTCCATAGCCGCTTGTTGCTCGACCCATCGATTTTCTCGCGGGTGCCGGACTACATGCTGCGGGTGCGCGGCGACTCGATGATCGAGGACGGCATTCTCGACGGCGACCTGGTGGGCGTGCACCGCAGCCCCGAGGCCATCAATGGCCAGATCGTCGTGGCGCGGCTCGACGGTGAAGTCACCATCAAGCGCTTCGAGCGGGTCGGCGACCAGGTTCGCCTGTTGCCGCGCAACCCGGCCTATCAACCGATCATCGTCGAGGCCGACCGGGACCTGGCCATCGAAGGGGTGTTCTGCGGCCTGGTGAGGCAAGGCTGATGGGTGCCGTCGTTGCGCTGGATACGCTGTTCAATGGCGGCCAGGTCTGGAGGGGCCGGCCTGCGCCGCCGGCTGCCAGCCCGCAACCCACCGGCCATGCCGCACTGGATGCGGCACTGCCCACGGGCGGCTGGCCGGAGGCGGCGCTGACGGAAATCCTCCTGGCCGGGCAGGGCGTGGGCGAGTTGCAACTGGTGTGGCCAGCACTGGCGCGGCTATCGGCGGCGGGCGAGCGCATTGTGCTGGTGGCGCCGCCCTGCGTGCCATACCCCCAGGCCTGGCAGAACGCCGGGGTCGATCTGCGCCAGTTGTCGATCATCCAGGCCAGCGAGCGCGATGCGTTGTGGGCGGCGGAACAATGCCTGCGTTCGGGCAGTTGTGGTGCGGTGCTGTGCTGGCCGCACAAGGCCGATGACCGCGCCTTGCGCCGCTTGCAGGTGGCGGCGGAAACCGGCTCGACCCTGGCGTTCGCCTATCGCTCGCTCAGCGAAGCGATCAACCCTTCGCCAGCGGCCCTGCGCATCGCCATCGATGCCAAGCCCGCGCAATTACGGGTGCTCAAGTGCCGCGGCGGATTAGCCCGCTCGGCGCCGATTGCCTTCGCCGTGGGGCATTGAGGTTGCCATGCGCTGGGTCTGTATTCTGTTTCCGCAATTGGCGCTGGACGCGGTACTGCGTCAGCGCGCCGACCCCCAGGAGCCGCTGGCACTGCTGACCGGCCCGGCCCAGCGGCGGGTGCTGCAGGCGGTCAATGGCCCGGCGCGGGCGCTGGGTCTGCGCCCCGGCCAGTCCATGAGCGCCGCCCAGGCCTTGAGCAAGGGCTTTGCCACCGCCGAGTACGACGTCGCCGATATCGAACACTGGCAGCAATTCCTGGCCGCCTGGGCTTATCGCTTCAGCTCCCAGGTCAGCGTGCATTATCCGCGGGCGCTGGTGTTCGAAATCGAGTCCAGCCTGGGACTGTTCGGCCCCTGGCCGAAATTCGAGGCGCGCCTGCGCAGCGAACTCGGCGAACTGGGGTTTCGTCACCGCATCGTCGCGGCGCCCAATCCGGTGGCGGCGCGGATGCTGGCCAACGCCTACGACGGCCTGGTGGTGGCCGACGAGCAAGCCTTGCAGCATCACCTGGGGCACATGCCCATCGACCGCATCGGTCTGGCGGCCAGCGTGGCCACGGCGTTGTCGCGCATGGGCCTGCGCACCTTGAGCCAGATGCAGGCGTTGCCCCGGCACAGCCTGGCCCGGCGTTTCGAGGCCCAGGTGCTTAAGCACCTGGATGAATTGCTGGGCATACGACGCCTGGCGCTGGCGTTCTACCTGCCGCCGGACCGTTTCGATGTACGCATCGAGCTCAATTTCGATGTGCAGTCCCATCAGGCCTTGCTGTTTCCGTTGCGTCGCCTGACGGGGGATCTGTCGACGTTCCTGTGCGGTCGGGACAGCGGTGTGCAGCGTTTCGACCTGCACCTGGAGCACGCCGGATTGCCGGACACGCTGATCAAGGTCGGCCTGCTCAGTGCCGAACGCGATCCGGCGATGCTGTTCGAACTGGCGCGAGGGCGCCTGGAGCAAGTCCAGGTCGAGGCCCCTGTGCGCGGTTTTCGCCTGCGCGCCGAAGACTTGCCGAGCTTCGTTCCGCAGTTTCAGGAGCTGTTCGACGATCGCCCGCAGCAGACCTTGCCCTGGGAGCAACTGCGCGAACGCCTGCGCGCACGGCTGGGGGATGATGCCGTGCAGGGCCTGCGCTTCCAGGCCGATCACCGGCCCGAGTGCGCGTGGCAGGCCAGTGCCGACAGCCAGCCCGGTGCGCGATTGCCGACCGTGCAGCGACCGGGCTGGCTGCTGACCGAACCGCTGGCGGTGCACGAAGGCTCGACGCGCATCCTCATGGGGCCGGAACGCATCGAGTCCGGTTGGTGGGACGGCGATGACGTGCGCCGTGATTACTACTTGATCGAAACCCGTGCCGGCCAGCAGGGTTGGGCCTATCGTGCGGTGGGCGAGGGTGGTCCGTTGTGGCTGCAGGGCTGGTTCGCGTGAACGCCGGATATGCCGAGCTGCACTGCCTGTCGAACTTCAGTTTCCAGCGCGGTGCTTCCAGTGCCCTGGAATTGTTCCAGCGGGCGAAAAAACAGGGCTACCAGGCCCTGGCGATCACCGACGAGTGCACCCTGGCGGGTATCGTTCGCGCCTGGCAAGCGGCGAAGTCCGTGGAGCTGCCACTGATTATCGGCAGTGAAGTGCGCATTGAGAACGGCCCGAAGCTGGTGTTGCTGGTGGAAAACCTCGAGGGTTACCAGACCCTGTGCCGACTGATCACACGAGCTCGACGTCGTACGCAAAAAGGTCAGTATCAAGTGCTGCGCGAAGACTTCGACGAAGCATTGCCAGGGCTGTTGGCGCTGTGGGTGCCGGACGCGGTCGATGACCTTGAGCAGGGCCATTGGTTGAAGCAGGTCTTCGCCGAACGCCTGTGGCTGGCGGTCCAGCTGCATCGCGGCCAGGACGATACCCGGCGACTGAGTGATCTCCTGGCGCTGGCCGGGGAACTGCGGATACCCGCGGTGGCCAGCGGCGATGTGCACATGCATGCGCGCGGGCGCCGGGCCCTGCAGGACACCATGACCGCGATCCGTCATCACTTGCCGGTAGCCGATGCCGGGTTGCGCCTGCACCCCAACGGCGAACGGCACCTGCGCGGCCTCGATGTGTTGCGCGAGCTCTATCCGCCAGCCTTGCTCGACGAAACCCTGGACATTGCCCGGCGCTGCACCTTTGATCTGGGTCAGTTGCGTTATCAGTATCCGCGCGAGCTGGTGCCCGATGGGCACAGCGCAGCCTCCTGGCTCCGGGAACTGACCGAGCGGGGCATTCGCCAGCGCTGGCCCCAGGGTGCGAGCGAGAAGGTTCGCGGGCTGATCGACAAGGAACTGGGGCTGATTGCCGAGCTGGGCTACGAGAGTTATTTCCTCACTGTCCAGGACATCGTCGCCTTCGCCCGGCGCGAGAAAATCCTCTGTCAGGGCCGAGGCTCGGCGGCCAACTCGGCGGTGTGTTTCGCCTTGGGCATTACCGAGATCGACCCCGACCGGATGAACATGCTGTTCGAGCGCTTTCTTTCCAAAGAGCGCGACGAACCACCGGACATTGATGTGGACTTCGAGCACGAGCGCCGCGAAGAAGTCTTGCAGTACGTGTTCCAGCGTTATGGGCGGACCCGCGCGGCATTGACCGCCGTGGTCAGCACCTATCACGCGGCGGGCGCGGTGCGCGATGTGGCCAAGGCGTTGGGGTTGCCGCCGGACCAGATCAATGCCCTGGCCGATTGCTGTGGTCACTGGAGTGATGAAACACCGCCCGTGGAGCGCCTGCGCGAAGGTGGTTTCGACCCCGAGAGCCCGGTGTTGCGCCGGGTATTGAGCTTGACCGGGCAACTGATCGGTTTCCCCCGGCACCTGTCCCAGCACCCCGGTGGCTTCGTGATTTCCGAGCATCCCCTGGACACCCTGGTGCCGGTGGAAAACGCGGCCATGGCCGAGCGCACCATCATCCAGTGGGACAAGGACGATCTGGACGCGGTCGGCCTGCTCAAGGTGGATATCCTTGCATTAGGCATGCTCAGCGCGATTCGTCGTTGTCTCGATTTGCTGCGTCGTCATCGCAACCTGGACTTGAGCCTGGCGACGATCCCCTCCGAAGACCCGTTGACCTACGACATGATTGGCCGCGCCGACACCGTCGGCGTGTTCCAGATCGAGTCCCGGGCACAGATGTCGATGCTGCCCAGGCTCAAGCCCCGCGAGTTCTATGACCTGGTGATCGAGGTGGCCATCGTTCGTCCCGGTCCTATCCAGGGCGGCATGGTGCACCCGTACCTGCGGCGGCGGAACAAGGAAGAGCTCGAAAGCTATCCCTCCGAAGAGTTGCGCGAGGTGTTGAAGCGCACCCTGGGCGTGCCGCTGTTCCAGGAGCAGGTCATGCAGATCGCCATCGTCGCCGCCGACTACAGCCCCGGCGAAGCCGATCAGTTGCGCCGGTCCATGGCGGCCTGGAAACGCCATGGCGGACTGGAACCGCATAGGGATCGCCTGGCCGCCGGGATGAAGAAAAAAGGCTACACCGCCGATTTCGCCGCGCAGATCTTCGAACAGATCAAAGGCTTTGGCAGCTACGGTTTTCCCGAATCCCATGCCGCCAGTTTTGCCTTGTTGACCTACGCCAGTTGCTGGTTGAAATGCCACGAACCGGCGGCCTTCGCCTGTGCCCTGATCAACAGCTGGCCCATGGGTTTCTACAGCCCGGACCAGATCCTGCAGGACGCGCGCCGTCACCATTTGCAGATTCGTCCGGTGGACGTGCGGGCCAGCGACTGGGATTGCAGCCTCGAACCGATTGCCGGTGCGCAACCGGCGATTCGCATGGGGTTGCGCATGATCAAGGGCTTTCGCCAGGACGATGCCCGGCGCATCGAGGCGGCGCGTTCTAAAGGCGCCTTTGTCGACATCGCTGACCTTGGCGAACGGGCATGCCTGGATGCCCGCGCCCAGGAACAACTGGCCGATGCCGGTGCCTTGCGCGGGCTGGCCGGTGATCGGCATCGAGCGCGCTGGGAAGTGGCGGGGGTGCAAAAGCAGCTAGGCCTGTTTGCCGGCCTGCCCCGTCAGGAGGAAGGCGCGGTGGCGCTGCCCAAACCCACGGTCGGCGAGGACCTGTTGGCCGATTACAACAGCCTCGGCACCACCCTCGGGCCGCATCCGCTGACCTTGTTGCGGGGTGAGTTGAAAGCCCGGCGCTGCCGCAGTTCGAAAGAGTTGCTGGAGGTGGAGCACGGGCGACCGGTCAGCGTCGCCGGCCTGGTAACCGGCCGACAACGCCCGAGCACCGCCAGTGGCGTGACCTTCGTCACCCTGGAGGACGAGTTCGGCAACGTCAACGTGGTGGTCTGGCGCGACCTGGCCGAGCGCCAGCGCCAGGTGCTGGTGGGCTCGCAGTTGCTCAAGGTCGATGGGCGCTGGGAGAAGGAGGGAGAGGTGCGGCATTTGATTGCCGGGCGCTTGAGCGACTTGAGTCCACTGCTCGACGGCATCAGCGTGCGCAGCCGGGATTTCCGCTGACCTGTGGTAATGGGCTCTTGTGGTGATGGGATTTTTGTGGCGAGGGGATTTATCCCCGCTCGGCGGCGAAGCCGTCGTAAAACCAGTGAATGCAGGTTTTCTGAGACTTCTGCGGGAGCAGGGTTTGGGGCTGCTTCGCAGCCCAACGGGGATAAATCCCCTCGCCACAAAAAGCCCCGCATTCACAGGAAATATGTGATGCCTTTTTATTTGGTCACCGGCCAAAACCGCTCGCCACCCCCCGGCGCATCCGTCCACGCCTGCAACGAGCGGGTCGGCAGGTCGAAATAATCCCGGGTACGCGCATACCCATGTCCACCCATCCGCCCGATCGCATCAAGCCCGAGTTGATCGATGTACAACGTCTTCGGGTCGATCAGCTCATCACGCACATGGGCCATCAGCACTTCACCAAAAATGATCTCCCGCGACTGACCGATGTTCAGCGCCATCATCCGCCGGCATTCCAGTGCCACCGGTGCCTCGCCGATGCGCGGGCATTTGACCGAGGTGCCAGGGATGGCGGTGAGGCCGGCGGCGGTCAGCTCGTCGAAACCGGGGGCGAAAGGTACGGCGCAGACGTTCATGGCTTCCACCAGGGCATCGCTGACGATGTTCACGGTGAACTCCTGGTTGAGCTGGATGTTGCGCGTGGTGTCCTTGGGACTCTGGTCGCCGTAGTTTTCCACACCCAGCGCAAGGATCGGCGGATCGGCCGACAGCGCGTTGAAAAAGCTGAACGGCGCGGCGTTGACACGGCCTTCTGCGTCGACGGTGGTGACCAGGGCAATCGGGCGTGGCACCACGCTGCCGATCAGAATCTTGTACTTGTCCCGTGGACTCAGTTGGCTGAAGTCGAAGCTTTGCATGGGCAGAATTCTCTAAAGGAGTGGATCGATGGCGCACAGCGGCGCCTGTGCGCTGTAGTCGTCGGCGAACGGGATGGCCGGCTGGAACAGGGTCTTCCAGTCCGGTTGGCCGAAGGCCCGGTCGCTGTGGCTGCGCATCAGTTTTTCGAATTGCTGTTGGGCCTGGCGCTGCAGGGCGGGGTAGTCGACACCCAAAACCTGCCCGTCCTGCATCACGCAGCGGCCATCGATGTAGCTGGCGATGCAATCGTCACCGCGCCCGGCCAGGAGCAGGTTCTTCAGCGGGTCGAACAGCGGCCCCAAGTGCAGGCCGCGCAGGCTGAACACGCTGATGTCGGCCTTGGCCCCCGGCGCCAGGCGACCGATGTCGTCGCGGCCCAGGGCCTTGGCGCCGCCGAGGGTGGCGGCGTTGTACAGGTCCAGCGCGCTGGTGAGCGTATTGCCGCCCTCCATCAAGCGCGCGATGTTCAAGCCCTGGCGCATGTTGTCGAGCAAATCCGCCGGCCAGGTGTCGGTGCCCAAGGCGAAGTTGATGCCCTTGGCGCGATAGCGACCAAACGAATTCAGCGCCTCGCCATCGCGGGCAAACACCACCGGGCAATGCACCAGGCTGGCGCCACCATCGACCACGCGTTGCAGGTCGTCATCGCCGTGGGTGTAGATGCCGTGGGGCAACAGGCTGCGCGGGGTCAGCAGGCCCAGGTCCTGCAGCCAGCCCAACGGCGACACACCGCGAAGTTGCTCCACCATCGCCACTTCGCCGAGCCCCTGGCAGCAATGCAAGCGCATCGGCGCGTTGAGTTCCCGGCTCAGTGCAGCAGTGCGTTGCAGCAATGCTGGCGTGCACGTCTGGATGCGATCCGGCAGCAGAGCGCCGCGGATCAACCCTTGATGAGCACCGTCGAAGTCCTGGAAAAACCGCTCGGCCGTATCGAGCCCGGCCAGCCCCCGGGTTTCGTCCCAGTGATGGGCCAGCGAGCCGTCGGCCTGCCAGTAACTCATGCCGCTCATGTAGCAGGGGCCGAGGTAGGTGCGCAGTCCCAACTCGGCCGCCACGCCGGCCACCGCGGCAAACTCGTCGTAGGTCTCGGCCCACTCGCGGTAGTACATCGAGGTAATCGGCATGGCAGTGGTGATGCCGTTGCGGATCAATTGGGTGAAGGCGTAGCGGTACTTGAAGACTTCTTCTTCGGGGCTGTAACTTTCCCGTGGGCCGCGCGCCAGATACTGCGCCGACCACATCCGGCCCATGTCGCGCTCGTCGCCGTTGTCCAGGGTCAGCACCGTGGAGTCGAGATCGCCCAGGGCATCCAGATCGATGAAGCCTGGACCGATCAGCGCGTTGCCGTAATCAATCCACTGATCCACCGGCCCGGGAAAATCACGCCCTACAAATAGGATACGCGAACCTTCGAACACCACTTCGCCGTTGCGCCACAGCACATGCTGTGCACCGTCGAAGCCGACCACGCAGCTCGCTTTAAGGGCGATGCGTTTCACAGGCGACTTTCCAGCAGGCGCCCACCGGCGGCAATCAACTGCCCACCGCGATAGACCTCGCGCAACGGCCGCGCCACGACGGCCTCGCCCAACGTCTGCACGGGCAGCAACAGGAAGTTCGCCGGTTGGCCAATCTCCAGGCCAAAACCTTCGCAACCCAGCGCCCGGGCACCATTGACCGTTGCCGCCTCAAACGCCGCCGCCAGTTCTTCGTCCTTGTTCAGATCGAAACGAAACGCCAGCAACATCGCCCGCTCCAGCATGTCGCCGTTGCCCATGGGCGACCAGGCGTCGCGGATGCCGTCCGAACCCAGGCACACATTCACGCCAACCTCGCGCAAGGCCAGGAACGGCGGCACCGCGCAATCGGCCGGCGCCGAACTCATCAGCGAAATGCCCAGAGTTGCCAGGCGTTCGGCCACCGGTTTGACCTGGCTCCACGGCAACATGCCCAGGCAATAGGCATGACTGATCATCACCCGGCCTTGAAGCCCGAAGCGCTGGGTGTAGTCGGCGATCAGGGCGATCTGCCACAGGCCCAGCTCACCCTTGTCGTGCAGGTGAATGTCGACGCCACGGTCGAACTCGCTGGCCAGTTTGAACACAAAGTCGAGTTGCGCGATCGGGTCGTTGTCGATGCCGCAGGGGTCAAGACCGCCGACGTTCTCCACACCCAGGGCCATGGCTTCGCGCATCAGTTCGGCGGTGCCGGGGCGGCTGATCAGGCCGGTTTGCGGGAATACCACCAGTTGCAGGTCGATCAGGTCGCGGTAGTGTTCCTGCAGTTGCTGCATGGCTTCGACATGGCGCAGGCCGAATTCCGGATCGATATCGACGTGGCAGCGCAGGGTCAGCGAGCCGTGGGCGATGCAGTGTTCCAGCAGGGCACCGGCGCGTTGCGCGATCGGTACGGTGACTTCGCGCAGAATGCGCCGCTCGTTGGCGATGTAGTCCTTGAGGGTGGGACCTGCGCTGTTCGGGCGCCAGGGCTGACCCCAGAGGGTTTTGTCCAGGTGCACGTGGCTTTCCACCAGGGCGGGGGTCAGCAGTTGGTTCTGGCCGTCGATGTCGGTGGCCGACAAGGCTTCGTTCGAAGCGGGACGGCGTTGGCTGAACCGGCCGTTCTCGATCAGCAAGTCTTCGGCGGGGGCGCCGTAGGGGCGCACGTTGCGCAGCCAGCGGGGTTGGGTCATTGCATACCTCAAATTCTGTGTTGTTTGGGCGGGGCCTCTTCGCTGGCAAGCCAGCTCCTACAGGGTTCGTGTTGTTCGCGAATTCGCGTACGACGGTGTTCTTGTAGGAGCCGGCTTGCTGGCGATGGTCGCGACTCGGTCCGAAGCCAGACAATCAACCCTTGAGCTTCGCCCAAATGCGGTCCTGCAACTCACGCGCCTTGTTGCTGCATTCCTTCTCCGGGCGCAGGCGCGAGGCGAATTCGTCGGGCATGTTGATGGCGTCCATGACTCGCCACTTGGCGTCGATCAGCTTGTCGCTCTGGATGCCGTTGGCGTAGGCAATGGCGTTGGACACGGCGGCGGCGTTTTCCGGTTTCATCATCCAGTCGATGAAGATCTTCGCGTTGCCGGGGTGCGGTGCGCTTTTCGGCACGGCGAAGTTGTCCTGGAACATCGCCAGGCCTTCTTTCGGATACACGTACTTAATGGTGTTCTTCTGCAAGGTGGCCCGGGCGGTGGAGCCGTTCCAGTTCTGCATCATGATCACTTCACCGGAAGCCATGCGGTCGACGGTGTTGTCCGAGCTGTACATCTTCAGGAAGGGCTTCTGTTTTTGCAGCAGCTCGAGAATGCGCTTGGCGTCCTGCGGGTTTTCCGTGCATTCGTCGACGTTCAGGTAATGGCTGGCGGCGTTGATCACGCTGCTGGAGGTGTCGAGGGCAGCCAGCTGCCCTTGCAGTTCCTTGCGCGGTTCGAAGAACTCTTTCCACGAATCGTCCAACTTGCCGCCAGGCACCCGCGCGCTGTCATAGGAGAACCCGGTGCTGCCCCACAGGTACGGTGCCGAGAATTTGCGGCCAGGGTCGAAGCTTGGGTCGCGGAACGCTGGCTTGACGTACTGGAAGTTGGGCAGGGTCGAGGCGTCGATTTGCAGCAGCAGGTCCTGGTTGATCAAGGTGCGCATGATCGACTGCGACGGCACGATCACGTCATACGCCGCACCACCGGCCTGCAATTTGGCCAGCAGGGTCTCGTTGCTGTCGTAGCCGTCCATGGTGACCTTGATCCCGGTCTCCTTTTCGAACTTGGCCAGCAGGTCGACCGGGTAGTAATCGGTCCAGTTGTAGAAGAACAGCTCCTTGGGCTCGGCGGCCTGGACGCTGAATGCGGTGAAGCAGCTCAGGGCCAGACTGGCAACGGCGAAACGCAGGCTTTTCACTTTCATGGACGAACACTCCAGGCTCATTGTTGTTTGCCGCGCTGTCCCAGCCAGAAGGCCAGCACCACCAGCACGATGGAAATCACCAGCATCAAGGTCGAGATCGCATTGATCTCCGGCGTCACGCCGGCCTTGATCGCCGAGAAGATGTACACCGGCAAGGTGGTCGAACCGGGGCCGGCAACGAAGAAGGTCATGATGAAATCGTCGAGGCTGACCACGAACGCCAGCACCGACCCGGACAGCACCGCCGGCCACAACAGCGGCAGCGTCACCCGGCGGAACACTTGCCACGGGTTGGCGTACAGGTCGTTCGCCGCTTCCAGCAGACTCTTGTCCAGGTCATTGAGCCGCGCGCGAATCGGCAGGTAGGCGAAGGGAATGCAGAAGCCGATGTGCGCGACGATCACTGTCAGCAACCCCAGCTTGATCCCCAGCGCCATGAACAGCAGCAGGGTGGCCACCGCGGTGACGATCTCCGGCAGGATCAGCGGCAGGTTGATCCCGCCTTCGACCATCTTCTGGCCGTAGAACGGCCGGTAGGTCGCCAGCGCCGCGAGCAAGGCAATCGCCGTGGCACAGACCGTGGCGATGCCGGCGACGATGATCGAGTTCAGCGCGGCGGTCTGGATCGACGGGTTGGCCAATATCCGTCCGTACCAGGCGAACGAGAACTCGGTCCACACCGTCGCCGAGCGGTTGGCGTTGAAGCTGTAGGCGATCAACACGAAGATCGGCAGGTACAGGTAGGCCAGGATCAGCAGGCTGACTTCCCGGGTCATTGGCAGTTTTTTCAGGTGCAGGGCGATCATGCGGTGGCTCCCCGACGAAGAGTTTTGGCGGCGCTGCGGCTATAGAGGGCGTACAGCACCAACGACAGCAGCAAAATCCCCAGCAGCAGGAACGACAGCGAACTGCCCAGGGGCCAGTTGCGCGCGGTGCCGAACTGTTGCTGGATCAGGTTGCCGATCATCAGGGTCTTGCCGCCGCCGAGAATCGCCGGGGTGATAAAGGCCCCCAGGCTCGGCACGAACACCAGCAGGGAACCGGCAATCACTCCTGGCATCGACAGCGGCAGGATGATCCGCCGCAGTGCGTGCCAGCGATTGGCACCCAGGTCATAAGCGGCCTCCACCAAACGCCAGTCGAGTTTTTCCAGGGTCGAGTAAATCGGCAGGATCATGAACGGCAGGAAGCTGTAGACCAGCCCGACGCTGACCGCGAAGTCGTTGTAGAGCAGGGTGATGCCGCCGGCACTGGGGAACAGCGCGTTGAGGCTCTGGGCGACCCAGCCCTGTTCGCGCAGGATGATCAACCAGGCGTAGTTGCGGATCAGCAGGTTGGTCCAGAACGGGATGGTGATCAGCAACACCATCAGGTTGCGCCGACGCGGGGTCAGGCTCGACATCCACAGCGCCACTGGAAAGCCGAACAGGAAACACAACACCGTGGTGCCACCGGCCTGGAACACCGAGCGCAACAGCGCCTGGGCGTAGACCCAGTTGAGCTCCAGCTCGCCATCGAAACCTTCCTGGAAAAACAGCTGCACGTAGCTTTGCAATTGCCAGTCGGCCTGCCAGTCGACGCCGCCATAGACGTTGCGCGGTAGCAGGCTGATGTAGCCCATGATGCCCAACGGAATGGCGATCAGGGCCAGCAGGGTCAGGACCACCGGGCTGAGCAACAGCGCGCGGTTGAGGGCTGGGGAAGTGCTGCTGACGCTCATCTCAGGCCTCCATCAACAGGCAGGCGTGGGGGGGCAGGTTGACCGCCACCCGATCACCGACGCCACGGTTGCGATTGAGGCCCTCGTTGTTCTCGCGCAGCATGACCTTGATGTCGTTGTTCAAACGGCACTGGTACAAGGTCGCGGTGCCGACGTACAGCACGGCTTCGATCACGCCGCGCAGGTGGTGCGGTTGCGCCGGGTCGACCAGTTGTGAACGTTCCGGGCGGAATGCCAGTTGCACCTTGCCATTGATGCCCTGGGGCGGGCAGGGGATTTCCACCGGCATGCCATTGGGCACGAACAGGTTTTCATTGTGCTGGCCGCGCTTGAGGTGGCCGGGCAGGAAGTTGATATCGCCAATGAACTGCGCGACGAACTGATGCTGCGGCCGTTCGTAAATGTCATTGGGCGTGCCGACCTGCAGGATCTTGCCAGCGGACATCACCGCAATGCGATCGGACAGGGTCAGGGCTTCTTCCTGATCGTGGGTGACGAAAATGAAGGTAATCCCGGCTTCCTTCTGCACTCGCTTGAGTTCGACCTGCATTTCCTTGCGCAGCTTGAGGTCCAGCGCCGACAGCGGCTCGTCCAGCAACAGCACTTTCGGTTTCGGCGCCAGGGCCCGTGCCAGAGCCACCCGTTGCTGCTGGCCGCCGGACAATTCGGCGGGTTTGCGCTTGGCCAGGTGCTGCATTTGCACCAGCGCCAGCATTTCATCGACCCGCTGCGCGATCAGCGTGCGATCAAGACCCTGCATCTCGAGGCCGAAGGCGATATTCTGCGCAACACTCATGTGCGGAAACAGCGCGTAGCTCTGGAACACCGTGTTGACTCGACGCTTGAACGGCGGCAGATCGTTGACCGGTTCACCAGCCAGGCGAATCTCCCCATCGCTGACATGCTCGAAGCCGGCGATGGTGCGCAGTAAAGTGGTCTTGCCACAGCCGGAAGGGCCGAGCAGTGTGAAGAACTCGTTATCGGCAATGTCGACTGAAACGTTGTCCAGAGCGGGTGCCAGCCCTGGATCGTCGGAATACCGCTTGGAGACATTACGCACTTCGATTGCAACTGGATGACCCATAATGGTGCATTCCTCTAATTATTGTATGCAAAATCTGGATGCAATTTAGAAATACCCGGATTAACCTGCTCGTGCAACCCCCTTTTTCAAGGCTGTTGATTCGCCTGGGGCCGGTCGCACAGCACTGAAGGAGTCTTCGAATGGCGGAAAAGAAACTGGAAACCACGGTGGACCGCGTCTACCAAGGGGTTTACGAGGCGATCAGCAAACGCTCGCTGCGTCCCGGCATGAAGCTGGGCGAGGCTTCGTTGGCCGAACTTTTCAATGTCAGCCGCACGTCAGTTCGTGCCGCGCTCAAGCAATTGGAAGCCGATGGACTGGTCACCACCGAGCCCAATAAAGGTGCGTCGGTGTCGCTGCCGAGCGACGAAGAGATCCGTTCGTTGTTCGAAACCCGGCGCCTGGTCGAGATCGGCATCGTCAGTGAATTGTGTCGTCGGCGCGATACGGCGGTGACCCGGGATTTGCGCGATCACTTGCTGCTCGAGGATGAAGCGCATCGCAACGGTGACCACGAACGTTTGATCCACCTGCTCGGCGAGTTCCACATCAAGCTGGCCCGCAGCCTGAACAACCCGGTGTTGCTCGACTGGTTCCAGAAGCTGATCTCCCGGGCCTCGCTGTACGCCGCCGCGCTCGATGACGACAGCCACGAAGCCTGCCGCGACGACGAACACCTGCGTTTGATCGAGTACATCGAGGCGGGCAACCAGAGCGCGGCGATCGAGCTGACGTGCATCCATTTGAATGGCATCGAGAAGGCGATTCTGGATGTGGCGGCGACCTTGAAAAGTAGCTACAACCCGCTCAAGCATTTGATTGAGGTGTAACCATCCGGTCTGAATCTGAAGAAGCAATCTGTGAGGGCGGGCTTGCCCGCGATGAGGGCCTGACAATCAGCTACGCTGCTATCGCGGGGATGGCGGCGGCAGAGAAGCCTGGCGCCTAGAGCGGGAAAACTCCTACATATCAATTACACCAATCAAAGACGCGTCCTACGCACAAAAAGGAAACGTCTTATTTTCAGCACGTGTCAGCTTCCCTAAAGCTGTCGAGCACTTGAACGAGGGATGGAAATGAAGCCTCCCCGTATGCTCTCAGGGAGGTCTGTACATGAGCACCGCACCAACCGTTTTCTTCAACCACAGCCGCCATAAACTCTGGGTCCGCAACCTCGAGACCCGCCTCGATGTCCTTGCCTTCCGCGGCGAAGAACGCCTCAGCCAACCCTTCACCTACGAGATAGAGTTCACCAGCGCCGAGCTCGATCTCGAAGCCGAACAGCTGCTGGGCAAGGACGCCTCTTTCAGCTTGCACGCCGCGCCATCGAACGTCGCGCCGATGCCCTGGAAAGTGCCCGAGGTCAAACCGTTGCGCACGCTGCACGGCGTCATCACCGGCCTCAAGCGCCTGTCCGCCTCCCGTGACGAAGCCCGCTACGAACTCACCCTGCAACCGCGTTTGGCCTTGCTTGAACGCGGCCGGCAATACCGCATCTACCAGGATAAGTCAGTACCGGAAATCGTCGAAAGCATCCTGCGCAGCCGTCACGACCTCCGAGGCCAGGACTTCCTGTTCCGCCTGGTGCGTGAATACCCCCGGCGCGAACAGGTGATGCAGTACGGCGAAAGCGACCTGGCCTTCATCAGCCGCCTGCTGGCCGAAGTGGGCATCTGGTACCGCGTCACCAGCGACCAACGCCTGCACATCGACGTCGTGGAGTTCTGCGACGGCCAGCGCGGCTACCAGTTCGACGTCGAGCTGCCGCGCTTCCCGCCCGCCGGGCTCAGCAGCGATGCGGACCGTGTGTGGGACCTGCAAACCCATCACCAGGTGGTGGAAAAACACGTCAACGTCCGCGCCTATCACCCCCTGGACGCCAGGGCCCACCTCGACGCCGACGTCGACCAGACCCGCGGGGCGAAAATCACCTACGGCGAGGCCTACCACTACGCCGAGCCCTACCGCGTACTCGGCGGCGCCTACGATCTGCACGAAGACCTGGCAACCGAAAGCGGCTACTTCTACGCACGTCTGCGCCACGAGCGCTACCTCAACGACCAGACCCGCCTGAGCGGCATCAGCAGCAGCGCCACCCTCGCACCGGGCCAGGTGCTGACCATCACTGGCGGCGGAGCACCGCAGGCCTTTACCCCGCGGTGCGCGATCATCGCCGTGCGTACCCGTGCCGCCCGCGATGCCAGCTTTGAGTGCCGCTTTGAAGCCATGCCCTATTCGGAAACCCTGTGCTTTCGCCCGCCACTGCTGCCCAAACCACAAATCGCCGGCACCGTCCCGGCCCGGGTCACCAGCGGCGAAGCCCACGACAAATACGCCGAAATCGATCTGCGAGGTCGCTACAAGGTCAACTTCCTGTTCGACCGCGACCCGTGGAAGCTCGGCGAAGAAAGCATGTGGCTGCGCCAGGCGCGCGCTTACGCCGGCGACACCCACGGCCTGCACCTGCCGCTGATCTGCGGCACCGAAGTGGCCATCGCCTTCGAACAGGGCGACCCCGACCGTCCCTACATCGCCCACGCCCTGCACGACAGCGAACACCCGGACCCCGTGACCCTGCGCAGGCGCGACCACACCCGCAACGTGCTGCGTACACCGGCGAACAACAAGCTGCGCATGGAAGACCTGCGCGGGGAGGAGCACGTCAAGCTCAGCACCGAGTATGGCGGCAAGAGCCAACTGAACCTGGGGCATTTGGTGGATGCCACGAAGAAAAAACGCGGGGAAGGGTTTGAGCTAAGGACGGATGATTGGGGGGCGCTGCGCGCGGGCAAAGGGTTATTCATCAGCGCCGATGAACAGCCCAAGGCTGCTGACGATGTACTCGCCATGGCGCCGGTCAGCCGCCAGATCGAAAGCGCCCGCCAACAAATGGCCCAGTGGCAGGACATTGCCCAGGCCCATAACAGTCGACCACCCGCCATCGACGGTCTGCAGCAACTACAAACGGACGCCAAAGACCTGTCCGCCCCAGCCATCCTCTTGAGCGCCCCCGACGGCATCGGCGCGGTCACACCGGCCAGTCTGCTGCTCAACAGTGGCGACGGGATGTACCTGCAAAGCCGTGACGACATCCACCTCGCCGCAGACCAGCGCCTGTCGGCACACGCCAAAAAAGGCATCTCACTGCTCGCCCAGCGCGAGGGCATGCGCCTGGTCTCCGGCGAAGGCCCACTGGAAATCGAATCCCACGGCGATCTGATGAACTTGATTGCCCAGCGGGATATCACCGTGCAGTCGGTGCAGGGGCGCCTGAAGTTGTTGTCCGAAAAAGGCATCACGATTGGCAGCGGAAATGCGGCGATCCACCTCGACCCGGAGGACGGAATCCTTTTCGACAGTCACGCCAAGATTCGCTCCAGGGGGCAACACATCTGGGAGGGGCCTGGTGGCCAGCGTTTTCCGTTGGCGGTGTTGCCCAAGTCGGTGTGCGAGGAGTGCCTGAAAAAAGCTCGAAGTAGAGCCATTGGTTTGTTGATGCGCCAAGGTTGATTGAGGAGACATACAGATGAATACGCCTATCCAATGGCTGGAGCAGATCGAACAGGTGTGCGCCTTGGCTGGAGTACAAGAAGTTGATCTTTTGCTTGATCAGGCCGCCTGGAGCAAACGCGCCGTTCCCGGACTGCAACAACTGAACCCCAAGGCGCCATGGTTCTCATTGTTCACGGGTATGCCGGAGGAAAAGTTGCTGGACCAGGCCCCGCTGTTGATGCGGCTGGACCTGACCATCTGGCAACACAGGGCCTGGCTGGAAGAACTGATTGAACACGGCGCGTCCGAGGCCCGGCTGATGGTAGTGGTCTCGTCCTTGCGGTTTGAAGAACTCAGTCATGCTTTGCAAGCTCTGCTTCAAATGCAGTGGGGCGAACGGGCCGGCTTGTTGCGTTTTTACGACCCGCGAATCTTTCCCGTGCTGATGAATTCCATCCTCACCAGCGAACAGCGCGCCGAGTTCCTGCAAGTCGCCCACTGCTGGGGCTGGCTAGATCGTGACGGCCAGCCGCAATGGAGGCCGGGCACTCGCCTGAAGAAGCAGACGGGCGTCGAAGTCAGTCACTTTGTAAAACTTAGCGATGAGCAATGCGCACGGATTAAGTGTATCAGTGAGGTTCAACAACTGCTCACTGGCGGTGAATTCGATCATCTGGATAACTCTCGGGAAAAGCGTTTCGCACTGTTGTATTCAATTTTAACTGAAGTAGGTAGGGAAAATTACTTAGGGGGGGTTGAGGATTACGTATTTCATAGATTGGAAGTCTCTAAAAACTCTGGTTCGTTGTAATTCGTATTAGTGTAAGTGGGAGTGAGGTATGAGGCTGAGTGTGTTGTTTTTCATGTTTGTTGTTTTTGTGGTAAGTGGGTGTCGCCAGATGACGTATTACAAGGCAAATCCAGAATATCCGGGGGAGACAGTAATACCTGGGGCCAGCAAAAAAATGACAAGTGGAAGAATCTGGGTGTCCGGAATTCGGCCGGAGGAAGATATTTATGGTCGGCTTGCAGAGATAAGTCAGGAGCGGGATTTTATAATTGACGGGTATTACCGAAACCCTGAAATAACGCGCTCTGTCGACCTTGAAGTCGTATTTGAAATTATTCCTTACGTCCTGCCAGTGATGATGCCCGTAGTTAAAACGTCAACTAGTGGTGATGTTCATGTGCAGATTAAGGGGGTTGAAATCGATGGTAAAGTGGCTTATGTCATTCCTAGGTATAATGCGAAATATCCATTAAAAAAAATAACAATAAATCGTAGCGATATGCAGCCCCCAACGCTTTTAGTTGAGAAAGAGTCTTCGGAAGCGGAGGGCAAAAATGGTATTTATGCGGCGATCACACTGCGGTATGCGGACCTTGAAGTTCATGATAAAGAAAAATGCGCTGGAAAATCATCGTTAGTATTGTCTCCTGTCGAAATTTCGAAAAATTATGGTCGGAGTGACAGTGTTTTCAGTGAGGGCTTTTGGGGGCAGGCTGAATACAGATATTTAAATGATAGTGAATTTAAACTGCATTTTGATTTGTCTGAAAGTGAGGTATGTCTATTGCCAATTGATAGGTCTGTATAGTTTTCCGGTCAGCATCGAGTTTCTCGGAGTACAGGTTACTGTCGCTTCGGTCGGCATCGCCCATGCAGCCTGAAATGAAATAATGAGTGAACGGTGAAGGAGATAGTTATGAAAAAAACATGGGGGAGATGGTTGTTTGGCTTGTTTGGACTGGCGTTATTTGGATGCTCCACGGCGGAAAATGAAATGGCCGGAGGTAATCTACAAGCGGTTAACCATACTCTGCATGCGATTAATTGGTTTTCGGTGAATGGGTACAGAGCTCACGGCGGTGGTGGAAGTTCGTGCTGTATTATTCTGCCGACCAAATGGCGTCCGGGGTTGAAGGCTAATATCGAATGGGAAGTTGATCCTGACCCTTTTGCAGAGTCGCCACCTCTCGGGACAAATGAGTTCAGGGAGTTTATGGAAGTTCATAAAGCTAACTATCGGCACTATAGCGCTGTGGTGGTTATTCCAGAGTGGGTTGGAACGGATTCGTGTGGTTTAAGTGTGCATTTTTTAACTTGCAATAAAATAAAAGTGACAACTTCGTGTTGGGGGTACGGATCGCCGAATAACCCAATTAAAGAACCTAAGCAGGTGAAGGAGCCAGCTGTATGTCCGAAGTGAAAAACAATTCAAGCGCCAAAGTCTGGGTGCCGCCCGCTTTTCCGATGGAGGGGCGTTTGCCAGGCAATGTTGTGACCGTGACGGCTAATTACAAAAAGCAAATCGCCGAAGAGGTTTTTCACCAACGAGGCGTCAACTCCAAAGGGCAGTCCCAAGGGTTCGATTGCAGCCACAGCCTGCACATCAGTCTGTTCTTCGATGGCACTAACAATAACGAGTTCAACGATACGAAAAACAATCATCCGAGCAATATCGCCAAACTCTTCCATGCGTCGATTCAAGATGATGATGCAAAGGCGGAAGGCTACTTTTCTTACTACATGCCCGGTGTCGGCACACCGTTTCCGGAAATTGGCGAACTGGATTACAGCGAAAATGGGCTGAGGTTCGCGACGGGGGGTGAAGATCGGATCAACTGGGCGTTGGTACAGGTAGCCAGTGCGCTGTCCTATGCACTGAACAACAAAGTACAAATTAACCGTACAGACGCTAAGCACGCGGTCAAAGAAATGAGCACCTGGCAGGCACCGCTGATGAGCGTCCTGGGGAATGGCAAGCGACGGCGAGTCATGAACGGGCTGCTAGGACCCTTGGAAGCTTGCAAAGAAAAGTCCCGGCTACCAAAGGTGCTTGGAATCAAACTGTTCGTATACGGCTTCTCGCGCGGCGCCGCAGAAGCTCGTACCTTCGTGACCTGGCTGAGCCAGCTATTCGATACGCCAGCCGGCGCTGCTCTTCCGGAACAACGGCTGATCGGCTTGCCGGTCAGCGTCGAATTTCTCGGTGTGCTGGATACCGTCGCCTCGGTTGGCATCGCCCATGCGGCGCCTTTTTTTGCGGGTCACATGGACTGGGCCGACAACAGTCAGTTGCTGCCTGACGCCGCGAAATTTCCGAACTTCGTCAGATGCTGCCGGCACTTCGTCGCGGCCTTCGAGCAGCGCTCGTGTTTTCCGCTGGACTCTATCCGCAACGAGGACGGTCAGTACCCGCTCAAAACCTATGAAGTGGTGTACCCCGGTGTGCATTCCGATGTTGGGGGTGGCTATCCACAGAATGATCAGGGCAAAGCCCGAGGCGGCACCAATGAACTGGTGTCACAAATCGTCCTGCATGACATGTATGCCGAAGCCTTCGCTGCTGGTGCCCCCCTCAAAGTGCCGGAAGCAGTGTTACCAGAAACTTTGCAGGACCAAAAGGCGTGGCGAATATTGGGGTTAGATACGAAAGAGGAGTTCGATATCAATTCGCAAGTAATCGAGCGCTTCAACGCCTGGCGCCACACCCTCCCAGGCATCACCACCGACACCCCCACCCACACAAAACCCTGGGAGTACAAACCACAGCAACTCGGCATCACCGTGGAAGAAACACTGGCCGATCAACTGGGCTGGATCACCGGTTGGCGCATCGGTCGGTACGCCGATGACCCGTTGCAGAATAACGACAGCTACAAACATCAGCCGTTCTTCATCCAGGCCAGTGAAGTCACTGTGTTCGACACCAGTGATCAACGTGAGGCCTATGAAAAACAGAAAAAAATCATTTTGGCCAATCGGCTGAAAACGCCCGCGGCGGCGACGAACCACCCCGGCCCGCCCATCTATGAACCGCAGATCGACAAGACCCAGCTCAGCCAGGCGGCGGCGGAGTTCAAGCGCGACTACAAGGGCTTCGACCGTCAGCAGACCAGTGCGGTCGGCACGATCACCGATGTGCTGTTGCGCGACGCCATCTATCTGCTCAACGAAAACGATGAGTTGCAAGACCACGCTGCGATCAAGGCGGCAGGTGAACGGCGCACCAAACAATTGTTCAGCGATGCCCGGGGCACGCCCAGCAAGGACCCGCGCATGGCGCTGGTGGTCGCGTTGTTCGATGACCAGATACACGACTCACGCGCCTGGTTCATGCATGACGCGTTGGGTTCGCGTGAGATATGGGCGGGCTACTTCTTCTATCGCATGACGTATTTCGGCAATGACAACAGCCGGGACCTGTCACCGGTGGTAGTGGCCGGGCGAATACTGGGCGTTGCGATGCTGGCCGGCGCAACGGTGTACGGCATCAAACGGGGTGGGGCGTTGGGCGGGGTTGGCGGGCTGGTCGCGGGTATCGGTGGTGCCAGCATCGGCTATCAAGTGATCGACAAGGCGCGCGGTGTGGCGCTGCCGTTCCTGCCGGAGGCCGCGCAGTTGCTGAAACCGACAGCGCATATCGGCAAGGTGGCGGCTGAGCTGAAGCAGCAGATTGCCCAGGAAGACTATGCGCAACGCATCGACCGCACCACCGCCTTTCTGCGCGAAGCGGGCAGTCTGTTCGAACTCACCGGGGAGGTCGTCTGATGTTGCCTCTGGTACGTGTGGGGGACTCGATGAGCCCTTTCGGTGGTGAAGTGCTTGAAGGTCACTACGAGGCATTCGGCCAGCCGGTTGCCTGCGTGGGGGATCAGGCCCGCTGCGATTTGCACGGCCTGACGCACATCGCAGAGGGTACCTCGGTGGCGATCATGGACGGCAGGCTCGTGGCCCTGCACGGGTATGAGTGTGATTGCGGTTGCACCCTGGTCAGCTCGCTTGCGGCTTCGTTCATGGTCGTGGCGCCATGAATCGCGCGCCGCAGTACCCGGACCTTGTCGAACCGCGTGAACCGCATTGGCGCCGTTGGTGGCTGGTTTTGCCGTTGCTCTGGGGGTTGCAGTCGGCGGTTTTGTTGTCGTTATGGCCAGAGGAGCAGCCAAGGGGAGAACTGTGGATGTGGAGTGCAGTCATGCCTTTTTGCTGGGTGTTGGCCCTAGCGCTGCGCGTGTTGGGGTGGCAAATCTGCCTGTTCAACCGCGATGTGTATCGACGCACGGTGGAGGCTGCGGTGCAGCGTTGGTGGGGGCGTCGCCGCTTGGGTTTGCCGGTGGAACACGTGCTGCTCCTGGGGCCCGTCGGCGATGAGCAAATACATTACAACGGCTTGATGGCCGGTGTTCCCGCCCCCAAGCCATCGAAGCCCGACGGCGCTACACAGCGCATGTTGCGCTGCCCGGTGTCGCTGGGTTCGTCCAGTGAGCGTGCGCCAGCATTGGCCCGGCGCCTGGCCAGGATGACGCTTGAACTCCCCGAGTTGAAACAACGCTGGCCGTGGTTGCGCGGGATCGCCTGGATCGGGGATGAGGCCAGTCAAAGTGCGTATTTAACGGCAGTGGCCAAGGGCGACGTGGCGTTGCCCGAAGCGCGCATGCCTTTGGATGACCTGGCCGATCTGGACACGCTCATTGATGCGTTTCACCACGACTGTCGCGATGAGGCGGATTGGTTGCTTTGCGCCGGGGTGGTCTCGGTGCCGAGCGCTGGCGAGCCGGATCTTCCCGGTGAAGCTGGATTTCTCTGGCTGGTGAGCCACCAGGGGCGGCAGTTATTGCACAGGGGCGAGTACTTGTTGAGTGAGCTCGACGAGTCTCCCGCTGAGCTCTGTGTCCAGATCCAGCGCTATGCCGGGTTGGACGCAGCACCGCCCGATTGCCTGGCGCTGGATAAAACCAGCCAGGGCACTTTCCTGAAAGGTGGCTGGCAGTCTGGCGAACATCAATTGTCCGGGTACTGGGGCGTGTTGGCGCAATTGGCGCCTTTCATCGGCATGTCCCTGGCGTTGTTGCAGGCAAAGGAGGCCGGACAACCTTGTGGTTGGCTGAGTCAGGACGGAAACGATCGATTGGCTATTGGAATGGCGGTGCCTCATGGCAATGAATAAGCAAGCGAGCGAAGGCTCACTGATGAAGGTGGGATTAGGCTATCTGCTGGTCGTGACGGTCGTGGTGGTGTTCGGTTGTCTGCTGTACGACTTGACCCACGAGTACATCGGCTGGCCAAGGCTGCCCCTCAAATCGTTGGCGCTGTGGGGGGGTGGAAGCTGGTTTGCCTTGTGCTGGTTCTGCCCGGTGATATTGCTCGCCTGGGATCGATTGGCGGTGGCTCGGGCGATGCGCGTGACGGGCGCGGCTGTTGATGCACCGATTTCGCCATTCAGCAAAGAGCCCGTTCCGGACGACGATTCATGGGTCGCTAAGTTAAAGGAACACCTGCACGAAAATCACGGTTTCCTTTGGCGCCGCAAAATCCGCCTGCTGCTGGTCGTCGGCGAACCCGATCAAATCGCCGCCATCGCCCCCAACCTGAAAGATAAAAAATGGCTTGCCGGCCACGACACCGTTCTGCTCTGGGGCGGCAGCACCCAAACCAAATTCGCTGATGGCCGCTTCAGCTCGTGGCAAGGCCTGAGCCGCTGGCGCGGTCTCGACGGCGTGATCTGGGCCTTGAACAAAGAGCAGAGCATGGACGCCAGCGCGATGGACGCCGGTGTGCGTCACCTGCAAGACCTGGCGCGGCAATTGCGCTGGCAGTTGCCGTTGCACCTGTGGCAGGTCTGCGACAGTGGATGGGAACAGAACAAGCGCCAGACCCAGGCCATCGGTTGTTGGCTACCGTCACAGGTGACGCCGCTGGCCTTGGAAAGCGGGCTGGAGAGCCTGGTGCAACCCCTGCGCGACGGTGGTTGGTTGCAGATACGGGGCGCGATGAACCATGACTTCCTGCTCCGTCTGTCTCGCGATCTGCAGGCCGAGGGCATTGCCCGTTGGCGGCAAGTTCTGGCGCCGTTATTCCGGGTGTTCGACCGTGGCGTGCCGTTGCGCGGGTTGTGGTTCAGCCTGCCAGTGCAGGGTGGTCAAGAAACTAAAGAAAATACGGATAACCTTTGGCACGCCACACCGCCCTGGGACGGCGTGCTCGATGACAAAAGGGTTCGCCCTGAGCGCCTCGGCTGGCCCGTGACCCGCATCGCGCAAACCCTGATGCTCGCCCTGACTCTGGCCTGGGGCGCCGGCCTGCTGCTGTCCTTCGTCAGCAACCGCGTACACATTGCCCAGGTGCAAACGACCCTGGCGACCCTGCAACACTCAGCCACCCGTGACGAACAATTCCTCGCCCTCAACGAGCTGACCCGCGAACTCGGCCGCCTGGATTACCGCGCCACCCACGGCACGCCCTGGTACCAGCGCTTCGGCCTGAACAAGAACACAGAACTCCTGCAACTGCTCTGGCCCGCCTACGTCGAGGCCAACCAGCGCCTGCTGCGCGACCCGGCCGTGGCCAGCCTGCAACAACAACTTTCTGCCCTGATCCAGTTGCCCGCCGACAGCCCCGAACGCCTCAAGCGTGCGCCCCAGGCCTACGAACAACTCAAGGCCTACCTGATGCTGGCGCGGCCGGAAAAAGCCGACGCGGCCTTTCTGGTCAAAGTGATGGGCTCGCTCGAGCCGAGCGCCGACGGGGTTTCGCCGGGGCTGTGGCACGGCCTGTCGCCGCTGCTCTGGCAGTTCTATGGCGAGCAGCTGGCGGCGCACCCGGACTGGCGCATCGCCGCCGATCCGCAGCTGGTGGCGCAGGTGCGCCAGATGCTCCTCGGCCAGTTGGGCCAGCGCAATGCCGAAGCCAGCCTGTACCGCCAGGTGCTCGACGCCTCGGCCAATCATCACCCGGCGTTGGGCCTGGCGCAGATGGTCGGCGACACCGAGGCGCGGGCGTTGTTCGTCAGCCCGGCCAGCGTGCCAGGGGTGTTTACCCGCCAGGCCTGGGAGGGCCAGGTGCGCCCGGCGATCGAGGCCGTCGCCCAGGCGCGGCGTGAGGAAATCGACTGGGTGCTCAGCGACCGGCCGGGCGACATCGCCGCCGAGTTGACCCCGGACATGCTGCGCGAACGCCTGACCCGGCGCTACTTCCAGGACTACGCCAGCGCCTGGCTGAAGTTCCTCAACCGCCTGCGCTGGCAGCCGGCCAACAACCTGGGCGAGGTGATCGACCAGATGACCCTGATGAGCGACCTGCGCCAGTCGCCGCTGATCGCGCTGATGAACACCCTGGCCTACCAGGGCCAGGCCGGCACCCGCAGCCAGGCGTTGGCCGACTCGCTGATCAGCTCGGCGCAGAAGCTGATCGCCCAGGCGCCGGCGCCGCTGATCGAGCAGGCGCAGCAGGGCCCCCAAGGCCCCTTGGACGCCACCTTCGGCCCGCTGCTGGCCCTGCTCGGCAAGACCCCCGAAGGCCAGAGCGATAACGAGCGCCTGAGCCTGCAAGCCTTCCTCAACCAGGTCACCCGCACCCGCCTGACCCTGCAGCAGGTGAACCACGCCGCCGACCCGCAGGACATGACCCAGACCCTGGCGCAGACGGTGTTCCAGGGCAAAAGCATCGACCTCACCGACACCCGCGCCTACGGCAGCCAGCTCGCCGCCAGCCTTGGCGCGGAGTGGGGCGGCATCGGCCAGACCCTGTTCGTGCAACCGCTGGAACAAGCCTGGCAGCGGGTCCTGCAACCCTCGGCCAGCAGCCTCAACCGCCACTGGCAACGGGCGATCGTCAGCGAATGGCACGAGGCGTTCACCGGGCGCTACCCCTTCGCGGTCACCGCCAGCGACGCCTCGCTGCCGATGCTCGGGCAGATGATCCGCGCCGACTCCGGGCGCCTCGAGCAATTCCTGCAGCGCGAACTGGGCGGCTTGCTGCGCAAGGAGGGCAGCCGCTGGGTGGCCGACGCCCAACACAGCCAGGGCCTGCGTTTCAATCCGCAGTTTCTCACGGCGATCAACCAGCTCAGCCACCTGGCCGACGTGCTGTTTACCGACGGCGGCATGGGCCTGAGCTTCGAACTGCAAGGCAAACCGGTGCGCGACGTGGTGCAAACCACCTTCACCCTCAATGGCGAAAAACACGAGTACTTCAACCAGAAGGAAAGCTGGCAGCGCTTCAACTGGCCGGGTCGCAGCCAATACCCCGGCGCGAGCCTGACCTGGACCAGCGTGCAGGCCAACGAACGGCTGTTCGGCGACTACGCGGGCACCTGGGGCCTGATCCGCCTGCTGGAACAGGCACAGGTCACGCCGCTGGACGATGGCGACAGCCGTTTTCGCGTGGTGCTCAAGGCGCCGGATGGCATTGGCCTGACCTGGTATTTGCGCACTGAGCTGGGGGCGGGGCCGATGGCGTTGCTGAAGTTGCGCGGCTTTAAGTTGCCGACGCAGATCTTCCTGGCTGAAGGGGCGGCGGCAGCACAAAACGGGAGGTTTAAAAAATGACAATGCACAAATTGTTTGCCCGATGCCTTGGCGAGCGCGACTCAGGAATCTTTTTATGAGCAAGGACAATCTGACACTGCATTACTTCGACGCCGAGATGCGCTATCTGCGTGAGGCTGGCCAGGAGTTTGCCCAAGCCTTTCCAGACCGGGCGGCGCAACTGAATCTGGACAAGCAGGGCGCTCGTGACCCCAATGTGGAACGCCTGTTCGAGGGCTTTGCCTTCCTGATGGGGCGCTTGCGCGAAAAACTCGACGATGACCTGCCGGAACTGACCGAAGGCCTGGTCAGCCTGCTCTGGCCGCATTACCTGCGCACCATTCCCTCGCTCTGCATCGTCGAGCTGGCACCGCAGCTGGAGCAGATGAAGCGCAGTGAGTTGATCGCCACTGGCTTCGAAGTGCTGTCGCAGCCCATCGGTGCGCAGCGCACCCGTTGTCGATATACCACCACCCAAGACCTGACACTGCAGCCGCTCGCCCTGGAGTCTGTGCATATGGGCCATGAGCCGGACGGGCGCTCAGTGCTACGAATGCGTTTCGCCCGCGGGGCGTTGAGCCCCTGGAGCGAGATCGACCTGAGTCGCTTGCCGCTGTACCTGAATGCCGACGCACCGCTGGCCAGTGCGCTGCACCAGGCACTGACCCTCAATGCTCAAGCCTTGTATGTACGCCTGCCTGACCAGGCGGGTCGTACTTTGCTGGACGGTTATTTTTCGCCCAAGGGGTTTGCCGATGACGATCGATTGTGGCCCAAGGGCGACAGCGCCTTCAGCGGCTATCAGCTGTTGCTGGAGTATTTCACCTTCCGCGAGAAGTTCATGTTCGTCACCCTGTGTGGACTGGAGCTTGTGCTCATCAAGCCAGGCGATCTCTGGTTCGAACTGGAGGTGGTGTTACGCGAACCGTGGCCGCAAGCGTTCAACCTGAGCACCGGGCACATCCGCTTGCATGCGGTGCCGGTGATCAATGCGTTCACACTGGAGTCCGACCCGCTGGCGCTGCAGCCGCTACAAACCGACTACTTGCTTCGCCCCATGCGATTGCAGGACGGTCATACCGAAATCTATTCGGTGGATCAGGTCACTACGTCGAGTAATGGCGACCGCCAGGACTACATACCGTTCAGCAGTTTCCGCCACAAGGGCGGCATGTTGCGGGATGAGATGCCCGAGCGTTATTTCCATACCCGTTTGAAACGAGGCGCCAATGGCCTGCATGACACCTGGCTGATCCTCGGCGGCGATGGTTTTGACAAGGACCGGCTAGACGTGAACCAAAGCCTGTCGCTGCGCCTGACCGGCACCCATGGCCAGCTTCCGCGCAAAGCGTTGCAAGGCACACTGCTCGATACGCTGGCACAAACTTCAAAGATCGGTTTGCAGGTGCGCAATCTGTGCGCACCCACATTGCCGTGTTACCCGCCGAACCGCGACCGCTTCCACTGGCGAGTGCTCAGCCACCTGGGCTCGAACTTCCTGCCGATGCTCGACAATGCTGACGTATTGCGTGGCACACTGGCGTTGTATGACTGGACGGACGACGAACTGAACCGGCGGCGCCTGGCGGCCATCGTCGAGGTCAGGCACCACCTCCTGCAGCGTTTTGAAAACGGCTTTCTGCTGCGCGGTGTCGACATCGAAGTCACACTGGATGCCAACGGTTTTTCCGGCGAAGGTGACATCAGCCTGTTCGGTGAGATGCTCCATCGCTTCTTCGGTTTGTACGCCGACATCCACCTGTTCAACCAGCTCACGCTGGTCCTTCAACCTTCTGGAAAGTGTCTGCGATGGCCCGAGAATCACAGTCAGCGTATTCCCGGCTGAACACCCAGGCGCTCTTCCACAGAGGGGTTTGCCACCCACAGATTTCGGTCGTTCCCGATAGACCGCGAGAATCAGCTACCCTCTATGAAACCATTGTCATCCGCGAAGCTCGAAACAAACGGGTGCAGTTACCGGGGCGCAGAGCGAGTCGATGCAGTTTCTAGAAGATAACCACGGGTGTGCCGGCTGGAACGGCGAAATGGCCGGGCGCATCCGTGCATTCGACTGGAGCCGGACCGAACTTGGCAGCCTCGAAAACTGGTCCAGGAGCCTGCGCAGTGCGGTACAGCTGATGCTCGCGTCACCGCTGCCGATGGTGATGCTCTGGGGCCGGGCCGGCTACATGATCTACAACGACGCCTATTCGATATTTGCCGGCGGGCGCCATCCCTACCTGTTGGGTTGCGCGGTGGAGTTGGGCTGGCCGGAAGTCGCCGACTTCAACCGGCATGTGGTCGACACCTGCCTGGCGGGGGGGACCTTGTCCTACCGCAACAAACAGCTGGTGTTGCTGCGCGACGGCGTGCCCGAAGACGTGTGGCTGGACCTTTACTACAGCCCGGTTGCCGATGATGACGGTTACCCTGCCGGCGTTATGGCGATGGTGGTCGACACCACCGAATTCGTGATTTCCGAACGTCTGCGCCAGGCAGCGGAAAATGCCTATCGCGCCGACAACGAGCGGGTACGCCTGGCACTCAATGCCGGAGCCTTGCTCGGTTCATTCGTCTGGGATCTCAAGGCCAATACGCTTAGCGGCGATGAACGCTTTGCCCGCACGTTTTCCTTCCCCCCGGGGCAAAGCCTGAACAATTTGCCCCAGGATCTGGCACAAGCGCGTATCCATCCCGATGATCGCAGCTGGGTTGAGGAGCAGGTCAGGCAATCGATTCGGACCGGTGCGCCGTATAACGCCGAGTACCGGGTGATGCGTTCCGATGGCAGTTACCTGTGGGTGCTCGCCAGCGGCTGCTGCGAGTTCGATGAGCAGGGCCAGGCCTTCCGTTTTCCCGGCGTGTTGATCGACATCCACGAACGCAAGTCCGCCGAAGAGTCCTTGCTCAGGTTCACCCGCAACCTGGAGCAGCGCGTGGCCGACGAAGTCGAAGCGCGACTGGCGGCAGAAGAGCAACTGCGCCAGTCACAGAAGCTTGAGGCCATTGGTGGCCTGACCGGCGGCGTGGCCCACGACTTCAATAATCTGCTGCAGGTGATTGCCGGAAACCTGCACTTGCTCGCCCGTCATGAACCGGACAATGCCAACGTGCAGCGCCGGGTCAATGCGTCCATTGCCGCGGTTGAACGCGGTGCAAAACTGTCCTCGCAGTTGCTCGCGTTTGCCCGGCGCCAGCCCTTGTCTCCGGCGGTTTGCACGGCGCAGCAGATTTTCGACGGCCTGGGTGAACTGTTGCAGCGTGCGCTGGGGGAAACCATCCATGTTCACATGAGCACCCCGGTTGAGCCCTGGTCGGTCTTCGTCGATCGCAACCAGCTGGAAAACGCCATCCTCAACCTGATGATCAATGCCCGTGATGCCATGGAGGGCGAGGGCACGATTGAACTCAGTGCCGAGAATATCACTCTGGACCGCGGCTTCTGCCTGGGCAAGGGCATCGTTGCCGGTGACTACGTGCGGGTCACGGTTTCGGACAGTGGCCTGGGCATGTCGCCGCAAGTGCTTGGGCAGGCGTTCGAGCCGTTTTTCACCACCAAGCCCGATGGCCATGGCACAGGACTGGGCTTGAGCATGGTGTTCGGTTTCGTCAAGCAGAGTGGCGGACATATCGAGATGTCCAGCGTCGTTGGGCAGGGCACCCGGGTGCAGATGTATTTTGCGCGCAACCTGCGCTCGATGGACAGTGAACTACCCAGTGCCGATGTGCTGCAACGGGGCGCGAACGAGCGGATCCTGGTGGTCGAGGACAATGAGGCAGTGCGCGTTTCTACCGTGGAGCTGCTGCAAGAAGAGGGCTATCGGGTGCTCACCGCCGCCAATGCCGACGCGGCCATGCAGATGTTGCTGGAGGGAGCGGCGGTGGACCTGATCTTCACCGACGTGGTCATGCCCGGGCTGATAAAAAGCTCGGACCTGGCGGCATGGGCCAAGGTACAGAATCCCCCGGTGGCGGTGTTGTTCACCTCGGGCCACACCCGTGACATTATTTCGCGCAACCATCAGCTGAGCCCGGATACCCATTTGCTGAGCAAGCCCTATGGGCCGCATGCGCTGACCAGGATGATTCGTACCGTGCTCAACGGCTAAACATTTCCACACTGTACTACGGCTGAACACGTCCGGACTGTAGGCGCTGGCTTGCCAGCGAAGAGGCCCTCAAGTCTTGCAGGGATTTTGAGGCCGCCTTCGCTGGCAAGCCAGCTCCTACAGGTTGTTTTTTGAACCTTCCGATCAAGGCTACCCCATGACCGACAAGCGCACCTCCAACCCTTCCTCCGGCATGGTCAGGGTGCGCGGCGCCCGGGAGCATAACCTCAAGAACGTCGATGTCGACATCCCCCGCGATGCCCTGGTGGTGTTCACCGGGGTGTCCGGTTCAGGAAAGTCGTCCCTGGCGTTTTCGACGCTGTACGCCGAAGCACAGCGCCGCTATTTCGAATCCGTGGCGCCTTATGCGCGACGCTTGATCGATCAGGTGGGCGTGCCGGATGTCGATTCCATCGAAGGCTTGCCGCCCGCGGTGGCCTTGCAGCAACAACGGGGCACGCCGAGCACGCGTTCCTCGGTGGGCAGCGTGACGACTTTGTCGAGCCTGATCCGCATGCTGTATTCGCGCGCCGGCAGTTACCCGGCGGGCCAGCCGATGCTCTACGCCGAAGACTTTTCCCCGAACACGCCACAGGGCGCGTGCCCGCAATGCCATGGCCTGGGCCGGGTGTACGAGGTCACCGAGGCGTTGATGGTCCCGGACCCGAGCCTGACCATACGCCAGCGTGCCGTCGCCTCCTGGCCGATGGCCTGGCAAGGCCAGAATCTGCGCGACATCCTGGTGACCCTGGGCTACGACGTCGATGTGCCCTGGCGCGACCTGCCGAAAAAGCAGCGTGACTGGATTCTGTTCACCGAAGAAACCCCGACGGTGCCGGTCTACGCCGGGCTCACCCCGCAGGAAACCCGGGTCGCCCTCAAGCGCAAGATGGAGCCGAGTTACCAGGGCACCTTCACCGGCGCACGGCGCTATATCCTGCACACCTTCACCCATTCGCAAAGTGCGCTGATGAAGAAGCGCGTCTCGCGCTTCATGCTCGGCAGTCCTTGCCCGCTGTGCGAGGGCAAGCGGCTCAAGCACGAAGCCTTGTCGGTGACCTTCGCCGGCTACGACATCGGCGAACTGTCGCAGATGCCCTTGTTGCAAGTCGCTGAAGTCCTCAAGCCGGTGGCGGCCCGACAGTATCTTGACGAAGGGGAAGAGGGCGGTGAGGCGGGTGAGGTTTTGACCCACCTGCAGACCCGCCAGGCCCGTGAGCAACGCGTGGCCCACGGCGCCAGTGGTCACGCCAACGCCCCCGATGTGCGCCACACGCCGAATCTCTCGGTGGAAAAACGCCTCGCCGCGCAACGCATCGCCCAGGACTTGCTGGAACGGGTCAGCACCTTGATCGACCTGGGACTCGGTTACCTGGCCTTGGAGCGCAGTACGCCGACGCTGTCGTCCGGCGAGTTGCAACGCCTGCGCCTGGCGACGCAACTGGGCTCGCAGTTGTTCGGCGTGATCTACGTACTGGACGAACCCTCGGCCGGTTTGCACCCGGCCGATGGTGAGGCGCTGTTCGAAGCCTTGCAACGCCTGAAGGCGGCGGGCAATACCTTGTTCGTGGTCGAGCATGACCTGGAAACCATGCGCCGCGCCGACTGGTTGATCGATGTTGGCCCGGCGGCGGGCGAGCATGGCGGTCGGGTGCTGTACAGCGGTGCACCGGCGGGGTTGGCAGACGTGAGGGATTCGCAGACTCGCGCCTACCTGTTCGCCGAACATGTCAGCCAAGCCCGTCGCGCGCGCAAGGCCAGCGACTGGCTGCGCCTGGAAGGTGTCACGCGCAACAACCTGGACAACCTCAGTGTCGAGTTTCCGTTGGGCTGTTTTACAGCGGTGACCGGTGTGTCGGGTTCGGGTAAATCCAGCCTGGTCAGCCAGGCTTTGCTGGAACTGGTTGGCGCGCAACTCGGGCGCCCCGGCGTCGACAGTGAACCGCTGGAGGAACTGAGCCTGGAAGATGATGCTCCGACCGTCGTTGGCGGGCAGGTCACGGCGGGGCTGACGTCGATCAAGCGGCTGGTGCAGGTCGATCAGAAGCCCATTGGCCGCACACCGCGCTCCAACCTCGCGACCTATACCGGGCTGTTCGACAATGTGCGCAAGCTTTATGCGGCAACGCCCCAAGCGCAGGCGGCAGGCTACGACGCGGGGCAGTTTTCCTTCAACGTTGCCAAGGGCCGCTGCCCGACCTGTGAGGGGGAAGGTTTTGTCAGCGTCGAATTATTGTTCATGCCCAGCGTCTACGCACCCTGCCCGACCTGCCACGGCGCGCGCTACAACCCCGAGACGCTGGCGATCACCTGGCAGGGTCGGACCATCGCCCAAGTGCTGCAACTGACCGTTGACCAGGCCGTCGAGGTGTTCGCCGAACAAGCGGCGGTGCGCCGTTCCCTGGAGGTGCTGCGCGATATCGGCCTGGGTTACCTGCGCCTTGGTCAACCGGCAACCGAGCTGTCCGGAGGCGAAGCCCAGCGCATCAAGCTGGCCACCGAGCTGCAACGCAACCCGCGGGGGGCGACGCTCTACGTGCTCGACGAACCGACCACGGGCCTGCACCCACGGGACGTCGATCGCTTGTTGGAGCAATTGAACAACCTGGTGACAGCGGGGCACACGGTGATCGTCGTCGAACATGAAATGCGCGTGGTGGCGCAGAGTGACTGGGTGATCGATATCGGACCGGGGGCCGGGGATCAGGGTGGCAAGGTTGTGGTGGCGGGTGAGCCGCAGAAAGTGGCCAAGAGCAGAAAGAGCCGGACGGCGCCGTTTCTTGCCAGGGTCCTTGGTAAGGCTTGAGCCAATGTCGTTCTTGCGGGCCTCTTCGCGAGCAGGCTCGCTCCCACAATGGATCCGTGGCGTTCGCAATTCCAATGTAGGAGCGGGCTGGCTCCGGTGGGCGTTCCGACGAATCTATCAGGCGCCGTCGAGGGTGCGGCGTACCTTGTCCAGCAGTTCATTGATCTGGAATGGCTTGATCAGCATTTCCATGCCGTCGCCGAGAAACACCTGGCGGTTGATCGCGGTTTCGGCATAGCCGGTCATGAAGAGGATCGGCAGATGTTCGCGCCACCCCCGCGCAATATCGGCAAGCTCGCGGCCGCTCATGCGCGGCAGGCCGACATCGGTCAGCAACAGGTCGATGGATTCGTCGTTCTGCAGGCGTTCGAGGGCGCCTTCGATGTCGCCCACCTGGGTGCAACGGTAGCCGGCATCCACCAGCACTTCGGCAACGAACATGCGCACTGACGGCATGTCTTCGACGATCAGCACGTGCTCTCCGCCGCCCTGGGCGGGCGTCGTCGTGGGTTCGAGGGTGACGGCGCTGGGGTCGGCGCTGGCCGGCAACATGATGGTGACTTCGGTACCGCGCCGCGCCACGCTGCGGATGTGCGCATCGCCGCCCGACTGGCGGGCGAAACCGTAGATGGTCGATAACCCGAGCCCGGTGCCCTGGCCCAGGGGCTTGGTGGTGAAGAACGGGTCGAACACTTTATCGATGACGTTGTGTTCGATGCCGGTGCCGTCGTCGCGCACCGACAGGGCGACATAGGCGCCATCGGCCAGGTTGGGGTCGCCGTGGGAATAGGCGGCATAGGTGTTGACCCAGACATTGCCACCTTGGGGCAGGGCATCGCGGGCATTGATCACCAGATTGAGCACCGCGCTTTCCAGTTGAATCGGATCGACCAGCGCAATGGCCGGCTTGCTCGTCAGTTCAAGCTTGAGGGCAATGCGTTCGCCAATAGTGCGCACCAGCAATTCCTCGAGGGAGCGGATGTGCTGGTTGATGTCCACGGGCCGGGTATCGAGGGGTTGCTGACGGGCGAAGGCGAGCAGGCGGTGGGTCAGGGAGGCGGCACTCATGGCCGAGTTCAACGCCGCTTCGGCATAGAAAGACACCTTGTCGGTGCGGGACTCGGCGACACGCTTCTGGATCAGTTCCAGGCTGGTGATGATGCCGGTGAGCAGGTTGTTGAAATCGTGGGCAATACCGCCGGTCAGCTTGCCCAGCGCGTCCATTTTCTGCACCTGCAACAGTTGGGCTTCGGTGCGCGCGCGCTCGGCGACTTCGTTGGCCAGTTGCGTCGTGGCGTCGTCCAGGCGCGCCAGGTGCGAGCGTTCACGGTGACGGTGCTCGGTGACATCCTCGACGAACACCAGGCTCAGTGCCGGCGTGCGATAGGGTGAAATCTGCCACTCGGTTTCGCGAATTTCGCCCTGCACCCGCATGCTCAAGGTGCCTTTCCAGCGCTCGCCATACGCCAGGCGCAAGCGCAGTTCCTCGATGACCGCGCACTGGTCGTCGGCGAAACACTGGCGCAGGGTATCCGGGTCGAGGTTGTCCTGGACCAGTTGGGCAAACGCATGGTTGCATTCGTGGACCTTGAGTTGCGCATCCAGCACGGCGATGGGGGCCGACACGTTGACGAAAATCTCGCGAAAGCGTGCCTCGCTTTCACGCAGGGCATTCTCGGTTTCGCGCACCCGCAGCAAGGTGCGCAGGGTCGCCAGCAATACATCCGGGTCCACCGGGTGGATCAGGTAAGCGTCGGCTCCGGCGTCGAGGCCGGTGATGATATCGCCGGTCTGGATCGACGCCGCGGACACATGAATCACCGGGAGCAGGGCGGTGGCAGGCTCCGATCGCAGTTTGCGCACGATGTCGAAGCCACTCATGTCCGGCAGGTTGACGTCGAGGATCAGGGCATCGATCGTCACGCTGGCGATCAACTCCAGGCCTTCACCGCCGGTGCCGGACTCCAGCACTTCATAGCCGTGACGCTCCAGGCGCCGACGCAAGGCGTAGCGCGTGGCAACGTTGTCGTCGACGATCAGCAAGCGCAGGTCACGTTTCATCGGCAGGCTCCATGGCGATGGCCAGCGGGATGATCACAAAAAAGGTCGAACCCACACCGGGTGTGCTCTGTACCCCGACTTCGCCGCCCAGCAACATCGCGAAGCGTTTGCACAGCGCCAACCCGAGCCCGGTGCCACGCAGGCGTTTTTGCAGTGGGGAGTCAACTTGCGAGAAGTCTTCGAACAATGCGCCATGCAGCTCCTGAGCGATACCGATTCCGCTGTCGCTGACGGCGAAACGTACGTAGTCGCGGTTTTCCAGCTGCGCCGAGACCCTGATCTCTCCACGGGTGGTGAACTTCAACGAATTGGCAATGAAATTGCGCAGGATCTGCGCGAGCTTCTTGTCGTCGGTGTACAGGCGGGGCAGGCCTACAGGCTCTTCGAAGATCAGGTCCACGGCGGTGGTATCGACAATCGGGCGAAACATGCCACGCAGGGCGGCGAACAGGTCCAACATATCGAACCAAGCCGGTGAAATGGTGATGCGCCCGGCTTCGATCTTCGCCAGGTCGAGCAGGTCATCGACCATGTCGCTCAGTTCCCGCGCGGCGTTACTGACGAAGGCCACCTGCTTGTGCTGCTCGCTGCTCAAGGGCCCGTCGAGCTCATCGGTCAGCAGGCTGGCGATGCTCAGGATCGAGCCCAGTGGCGTGCGGAACTCATGGCTCATGTAGGACAGGAAGCGGCTTTTGAGGTCCGAGGCCTGGCGCAGCTGTTCGGCCTGGGTATCGAGCTCTGCGTACAGCGCCAGGACGCCCTGGTTGGTTTCATCCAGCTCGGCGCGCAGGGCAACGGCTTCACCCTGCAAGCGCGCGATCAGTGCAGCTTGTTCGTCGATTTGACTCATGGGCATTTCAGCCATGGGCGGCCTCCAGGGCTATGACCAGTACGGTGACATCGTCTCGTCCACGGCAGAAATCGCGGTGCAGGATGGCGGCAATCACGGCAGGATGGCGGTGCACCAGGCCGGGGTAATCCGCAAGATTCCAGCGCGACTGCAGGCCATCGCTGTACATGATCAGCAGTTGTCCGCTCACCTGAGCATAGTCAAAGGGCTGCGCCTTTCGAAACTGCCCGCCGACGATGCCGGGATGGGAGGCCAGGCCGCGGGATTGACCCGGTGCGACCAGGCAGGCGCCAATATTGCCGATGCCGACGAATTTCAACGCATCGCTGTCGGCGTTGAACTGGGCAATGGCCACCGCACCGCCACGGGTGCCGGTCATGGCTAGATGAATGTCTTGGAGCACCAGCAACGGTGAGTCGAAGGGCAGCAGTGCGTAGGCTTTCTCGCCAGCACGGGCGGCGCGTTCGGCTTCTTCACCATGACCCAGGCCATCGATCACCAGGGCGCTGATGCGCGGTCCGTCAAATGCCAGGTGCCAGGTATCACCGCAAGCCGGATCCTGGTGCAGCGAATGCTGGCTGATGCCGATGCGTTGGTCCGCGGCCTTGTCCGTCCGGGGATACAACCGTGTGAGCAGCACGGCACCCCGTGAGTCGGCATAGACATCGAACACTTCAGTCTGCCGTGACACGGTGCCCAGGCCGATGCCCTGGGTGCCGCCGGTGGAAAAACCGTCGGCCAGGCAGGCGTGCAAATCGAAGCCCTGTGCGCGGTCGATGGCGAGCATCTCGATACCGGCGCCGCTGGCACGAGGTATGACCCTGAGGTGCAATTCGCCACGGCTGGCGTGCTTGAGAATGTTGCTGGCAAGCTCGGTAGCCACCAGCGCTACCCGTCCCGCATCCGTGGCGTCGAAGCCGTGTTGTTGCGCTAGATTCTGTGCGGTGCGTCGTGCGTAGCCGATCTGGCTATTGTCCTCGATGAGCAGCACTTGGGTCATCGAGCCGCCGATGTTCATGTCCATCGGGTAATCGTTACGCGAGTACCCTTTCCCGGCGCAGTATCGAGTTCGAATTCATTGACCAGCCGCTTGGCACCGGTCAGGCCCAGACCCAGGCCGGAACCTGAGGTCCAGCCATCGGTCATTGCCAGTTTGACGTCGGGGATTCCCGGGCCCTCGTCACGGAAAACCAGGCGCAGGCCGGTACGCGGGCTTTCATCGAGGATTTGCCAGTCCATGTCGCCTCCACCGCCGTACACCATGGTGTTGCGCGCCAGCTCGCTGACCGCGGTCACCAGCTTGGTCAGGTCGATCAGGCGCATGCCGCAGTCCTGGGCGAGTTTGCGCGCGAGCTGCCGGGCCAGGACGACGTCCTGTTCGATGTGAATCGGATGAGTGCCGCTGCTGCGCACAGTCATTGGTTGCGTACTCGTTCCTGAAGCAGTTTCATCCCGCGCTCGACATTCAGCGCGGTACTGACACCAGGCAGGGTCAGTCCAAGCTCCACCAGGGTAATGGCCACGGCTGGCTGCATGCCGACCAGTACGGTCTCGGCATCCATGATTTTCGACAGCCCGGAGATGGTCCCGATCATCCGGCCAATGAATGAGTCCACCATGTCCAGGGCGGAGATATCGATCAGCACGCCGCGCGCGGACGTCTTGCTGATGCGTTCGGACAGGTCGTCTTGCAGCGTCAGCGCCAGTTGGTCATGCATGTCCACCTGGATGGTCACCAGCAGGAAGCCACCCATTTGCAGAATCGGAATGCGCTCCATGGGCTCAATCCGCCTTGTTGACGGAGAGTCCCAGCCGGGTCAGGGCCAGTTTCAGGGCATCGGCCAGGTTCGCCTTGGTCACCACGCCTTGCAGGTCCAGCCCCAGGTGCACGATGGTCTGGGCAATCTGTGGACGAACGCCGCTGATGATGCAGTCGGCTCCCATCAGGCGAATCGCGGTGACGGTCTTGAGCAGGTGCTGGGCGACCAGGGTGTCGACCGTCGGCACGCCGGTGATATCGATGATGGCAATTTCCGAACCGGTGTCGACGATCCGCTGCAGCAGCGATTCCATCACCACTTGGGTACGTTGCGAGTCCAGCGTGCCGATCATCGGCAGGGCCAGGACGCCGTCCCAAAGTTTGACCACCGGGGTCGACAACTCCAGCAGCTCTTCCTGTTGGCGCTTGATCACGGCTTCGCGGGACTTCTGGAACGTGCGAATGGTGTGCATGCCCAGGGCGTCAAGCAATTCGGAAATTTCCCAGAGTTGCTCGGCCAACAACGCCGGGCTGTCCTGGTAATGATTCTGCAGCAGGGCAAAAAGCGGACCCTTGAGCGAGAAGATAAAGCTGGCGGTCTGATGCGAATCCTGGCCGAGCAGCGCACGGCTATGGGAGAGCTTGTCGAGGAACTGGCGAATTTCATCCCAGCCGACTGTAGCGATGTTCTGGTCATTGCCGTTTTGCAGACCCGAAATCACCAGTTGCAGGAATTCCGCTGTCTGCTGTTGCAGGTCTTTCTCTTTGAGGTTGCGCGTGGCGCCACTGGCCTCCAGGCTATTTTTCCATTCGGCGAGCAGTTGTGCCTGATTGTTCTTCATCGCATCGAGAGTGCTGGTTTGCAGTGCCGCCATGGAACTTGTCTCCTTGAGTGTATGCGCCCGATTCCCGGAAAAACGAACGGCGCAAAGCAATGACATTTAGCCGATGAAATAGTTGTGCGCGTTCGACAGCAATTTTCATTCGCTTGTACATGCACTGTAGGAGCTGGCGAAGCCTGCGATCTTTTTTTTTGCATCGCACCGCTGGCGGAGAAACCTGGCGAAAATGAAAAGACCGCATCCATCGATGCGGTCTTTTCATTTGATCAGGTCTATTTGTCTGGATGGGCCGCCTGAAGTTTTTTCGCCATATCCAGGTGTTTTTCCAGCCCCGGCAACATTTTTTGCGCAAAACCCTTGAGTTCCGTTGCGCCTTTGGTCCTGTCGTCGGTCACGGTGTTGGCTTGTTTCTTGAACAACTCGATGGTGTCTTCATGCGCCTTGACCTGGTTGTTGGCATAGGCCGAATCAAAAGACTCGTCACGCATATCGAGGATTTTTTCCTTGGCCTGCTTCACCAGTGTCGTGTTGTCCGGCACTTCAATGTCATTCTTTTTCGCGATGGCCGCCAGCTCATCGTTGGCCTTGGAATGGTCGGTGATCATCATATTGGCGAAGGCTTTGACATCGGCAGACTGGCTTTTTTCCAGGGCCAATCGACTGGTTTCGATTTCGGCAATACCGCCGGCGGCGGCCTTGTCGACAAAGTCATTATCGGTTGCCGCGAAGGCCGCGCCCATGCTGGTGCTCAAGGCGATGGCCAGGGTGAGATGGCGCAGGTTAAATCCTTCCATTGGTTCTTCTCCACACAGTTTTCATGGGCGATCGAATTGATCGTTATAGTGTGGAGGTCGCGCAGGGGGCGAAGGTTTGATCGCATTTGCGACAGGACGACGAACGGGCACCGCTGGTCTGACAGATGGTCGACAGAACCGGCCAACCAAGGCCATTCTGATAGTTGGCGAACGCAATCAATCGCGTTTGCTACCGATTAACAAACGGAGGTGTTCCATGCCGGTGCCCCACGACCTTTTTCAGGATTTGCATTGCACAAAGGAAGAAATCCAGCAGAAACGCACCAAGGACCCGTTACTGGATTCACTGATCAACAAATACTCGCTGGCGGATGCCGAAGTGGTAAAGGCAGAGGAAGCCAAATCCAGTGATGATGCAGTGACGAAGCTCAAGGCGAAGCGCCTGGAGGTCAAGGACAAGATCGTCAAACAGCTCCAGTCGTCCTCCTGATGCAAGTGGTGAGCCACCGACAGTCGGTGGCTGAATAATTGGAACGGCGATATTAACCGGCACCTCGAATGGTCAAAGCCCGATGACGTGGCTGCAGGCGAGGTGCCCCATGGCTGATCCAAAATTTCCCAGCGAAGAACAAGGGGGCTACGACCCCATTCCGACCCATCCCGAACCCCTGAGTCCCGGTCGCACTGCCGTCAACCCGGAGGATGAACCGGGCATTGATGAATTGCCGAACAACGAAGGTGCCATCCCCATGGATCAGGATGACGGCACTGACATCGATCGCGAACGGGTGCGTGAAGAAACCGATAATGCAGAGCCCGATCCGCGGTAGTCGTTGTGGGAGCGAGCCTGCTCGCGAAGGCGGTGTATCAGTCGCCATTGTGTGTGCCTGACACTTCGCCTTCGCGAGCAGGCTCGCTCCCACAGGTTTATGGCATTGCCGTACTCAGCGGCAACCGCACCATGTTTTTCGCTCTCAACGAGCCAAAATACAACCAGTCCCCGTACTCGCGCGCGGTGGTTATCGGCGAATAGTTGCCGCTACTGCCATCCTGCAGGTTGGCGATCACCTTGCCGTCAAGGTCAAGGCCCAATACAAAGGCGCGTTTTTCCACCGGCTGGGGCAGGACGGTCATGGCCCGGGCGATCATCTTGCGCACAAATGGGTGTGGCGCAGTGTTGTCGAGCAAGGCGTTGCGCGGCGTATACAGCGCCACCCAGAAACGGTCGCTTCCGTTGAAGGCCAGGTTGTCGGGCAATCCCGGCAGGTTGTCGATGAACAGGTCATGGGTGCCGGCTTTCGACCCGCTCAACCAGTAGCGGGTAATGCGATACGCGCCGGTTTCGTTGACCAGAACGAAGGCATCGTCCGGACCTAGGGTGACGCCATTGGCGAACTCAAGCTTGTCCAGCAGCATTGTGGTCTTGCCGGTCTGGAAGTCATATCGCAGCAAGCGTCCGTCGCCGCCATGTTCGATGATTGCATTAAGGTCCTCGCCGTAGCCGAAACGGCGGGAGGCGTCACTGAAGTAGGCATAGTGCCCGGGTTTATCGATGACCACGTCGTCGGTGAACCCCAACGGCACACCGTCGGCGCTGGTGGTCAAGGCCACCAGGCGACCCTGGGCGTCCAGTGACAGCAAGCCCTTGACGGCGTCGGCGATTACCAGCAACCCATTGGGGTGGCGGGCCAACCCCAGGGGCCGGCCGCCGGTATCGGTCAGCATCCTGGTGTCCTGGCCGTCCAGGCTGGTGCGAATGACCCGGCCATCATGCAACCCGGTGATCAGTGCATTATTTTCCAGGAGCAGCGCTTCGGGGCCATCGATGTCCGCGGCGCCGACGCGTACCACGCCCTTGAGGCGCTGGTTGTCCGCGTACGGGCCGCTGCTGAGGGACGGCGCGGGTTCTGGGTTCCAGGCTACGGGCTGCACTTTGGTCGGCATCAATAGCAGGAAAGCGCCGAGGGCGATGATCAGCAGCAGTATCCCATGGTGAAACCTGATCGGTCGGCTCACGCACGGACTCCTGACAGCGCCAGGTATTTTTGCGCGGTGTCGCGAAGCGCTTGCATGGACGCGGCCGATTCGCGATCGATCCGCCGCTTGAGCAGCAATTGGTTGGCCAATCGCATCGCCAGGCCACTGAACCGGTATTCCAGCGTGCGCACGAACCGCGTGCCACTACCTTCGGCCGCGCATTCGTAAGTCAACAGCAACGACAGGCCATTATCGCCGTGGGCCCGGGCAATCCAGCGGCGGCCAGGCAGATACTCATCGACTACCCAACTCAAGTGGCCGTCTCGCCCACCGGCGCGGATGTCCTCCTCGAACCGCGCGCCAGCATGCAAAGGCCCCTTCGGGCCGTTGATCCGCAAGGACGATGGATGCCACTGCGGCCAACGGGTCACCGTGCTGGCATAGGCGAGCACGGCAACGGGACTACCGGCGATGTCGATCTGATGCTGCATGCGGGTCATGGGCGTTCTCTTGAGGTCTTCGATGGCCGGTTCCGGTTCCGGCTCCCAGTAGAGGGTGCCGAACAGGTAATCCATCAACGGAAAAACGATGTTGAAATTACGTTGCTGCATCATTTCGCGGCGGTGGTGCAATTCATGCAGGCGACGCATCTGGCGGATCCACGGCAGCCGCGTTATCCGGTTGTGCGGCGGCAGGTGTTCACACGCATGGAACACTTCATAGGTCAGGTACCCCAGGACCAGGCAGCCGCCCACCAGCCCGGCGACGTTGACGTCCAAGGGCTTGAGCAGCCACCACAGGGGCAGGGCGATCAGCAGCGTGTGCAACACGATCAGCCAGGCGGGGAACAGGATGACGCGCCAGTCGCGGGCGCTGTCATACGTCATGTTGCCGGGGGCGAAAAAGCTGTGGTGGTCGCCGGCATGGCGGGCATAGAACATCCGCGCGAAGTTTTTTTTGTGATGGCCAAGGTGACGATGCACCATGTACACAATGAAACTGAACAACCACAGGGACACCGGGACCGCCAGCCATTCAAGGGGGTGTACCTGGTGCACGGTGCTCCAGAAAACACCGATCGCCACCAGGCCGAACATCAGCACGAAGGTCCCATGCAGCCAAGGGTTATAGCGGGGATGGATGTCACAACGGTAACGGGCGCGAAATGCTTCGGTGGTCTGCCTCACTGCAATCACCTGTCGTTATTGTTATCTCCAGCAGATTAGTCGATCCCGGCGTTTTGGTTGGCAGCTGGGCTGGATTTTTGCGGGAGCTGCGGTCATGGCAACGGACGATGACTCTTAGGGCGCCGATGGAGGTCTTTCAGGTTGACGCAAGCAAGCAAATCAAAAGCGGCCTTGAAGCCCACCTCATCGCAGGACTGTGAGCGATGTGATGTGATCGTTCCCGCGCAGAGCGTGGGAATGATCACGTCTCCAGCAGATTAGTAGCTGCCCCTGTATTTTTGCTGGTGCGTATACGCGAATTACCGTAGGAGCCGGCTTGCTGGCGAAGAACGATAACGCGGTTCGACAAACACGACGCGTTGTCTGGCTCGCGGTAGCACGCAAATGCATGCTCGCCCGCAAAGCCGATTCAGCTCAGCGGGTTCCAGCGTTGTGACCAGTCGTCATCGCTGCTGATCACCTCGCGCAGCAGATCGAAAGCTCGCTGTAGAGCTGCAGAATCGCGGTCGCGTGAGTACACCAGGTAGGTCGGGTAGCTGAACTCCGGGGCCTTGGGCACGGGCTCGAGCATGCCGTTTTCCAGGTAGCTCTGGACCACCCGGGTGCGGAAGTAGCCGCTACCGCCGTGTTCGAGGATGTACTGCAAACCCAGGGGGCCAAGATTGAAACTGAGCGCCGCCTTGGCTCTTTCCGGCAGGGCGGCGTCGTGCTGGCGCCTGAAGTCCTGGCCCCAGTCGATGTACACGTAGGGTTCGGGGCGTTCGGGGTGGCGCACGAGGATGAGTTTTTCTTCGAGGATCTGTTCGACTTGCAGGCGCGGCCAGTATTCGGGCTGATAGACCAGCGCCGCATCGAGTACCCCAAGCTCCAGTTGGCGCAGCAGGTGCTCGCCATCACGGATTTCCATGCGCAGCGCATGGCCGGGAATCCTGTCGCGCAATACACCGGCCCAACTGAGCATCAGCGGGTTGCACAGGCTGACTTCGCCACCGATGTGCAGCACGTCGTGGAACCCCTCGGGCAAGGGCAAGTCCCGGCGCGCGGCTTCCCACGTTTCCACCAGTTGATTGGCATAGATCACGAAGGCCTCGCCATTGGGCGTCAGGCGGGCGCCAGCACGGTTGCGTACGAACAGCGTGCTGCCCAGGTGACTTTCCAGCTTCTGTACCCGCGCGGTGATCGCGGTCTGGGTGACGTGGAGTTTCTCGGCAGCCGCGGCAAGGCTGCCGTGGCGGACGATTTCCAGGAAGGTGCGGGCGAGATCGATGTCCATGGGGCGACCGGTGCGGGAAATGTTCGCATTGTAGGGGCATAAATCAAAAGATCGCAGCCTGCGGCAGCTCCTACAGGGGAATGCGTTCTCTGTAGGAGCTGCCGCAGGCTGCGATCTTTGTTTTTCAGGTCAAAACGCGAAACAGGAACAGCCAAACGCCCCCCAGAACCCGCGCAAATCACTCACCGGAGCATTCGACAAACGCGCCCGTTCGTGACTGTGCGCGTGCACCGCGCAAGCCCCGACGCATTGATGAACCTGAGTCGTCAGCGGTGCCGATGGCTTCCAGTGGCCGGGAACCTTTGCCACGGGCGACCACTCCGGTACCACGGGGATGGGCGGGGGGCCGAGTTTTTCGAACTCGTTGCTGGCGTAGACAACCTTGCCATCGACAAGGGTCAATACCGATTCGATACCCTTGATGCCCTCGACCTCCATATGGAAATAGTCGGCCGACAGCGCGATCAGGTCAGCCAGTTGCCCAACCTTGATCTGGCCCTTCTTGCCTTGCTCGGACGAAAACCAGGCGCTGCCGTGGGTAAATAACTCCAGCGCGGTGTCACGGCTCAAGCCTTGCGGATACAGCGCCAGGCCGCCGACAGTACGGCCGCTGACCAGCCAGTACAGCGAAGTCCACGGGTTGTAGCTCGACACCCGCGTCGCATCCGTGCCCGCGCCTACCGGTACGCCCTCGGCCAGCATGCGTGCAATGGGCGGGGTATGCTCGGCGGCCTTGGCGCCATAGCGGTCGACGAAGTACTCACCCTGGAAAGCCATGCGATCCTGGATGGCGATGCCGCCGCCCAGTGCTTTGACCCGCTCGATATTCTGTGGGGTGATGGTTTCGGCATGGTCGAAAAACCACGGCAAGCCGTCGAACGGAATGTCGCGGTTGACCTTCTCGAATACATCGAGCATGCGGCTGATGGATTCGTTGTAGGTGGCATGCAGGCGAAACGGCCAGCGTTGTTCCACCAGGTGGCGTACCACCGGTTCCAGGTCTTGCTCCATGGAAGCGGGCAGGTCCGGGCGCGGTTCAAGAAAATCTTCGAAGTCCGCCGCCGAAAATACCAGCATTTCTCCGGCACCGTTGTGCCGCAGGAAATCGTCGCCCTGGCCGTAGCGCGAGGTGCTGGTCCAGTTCTTGAAATCGGTCAGCTCTTCCTTGGGTTTCTGGGTGAACAGGTTGTAGGCAATGCGCACGGTCAGTTGCTGATCCTTGGCCAGTTGCTGGATGACCTGATAGTCGTCCGGGTAGTTCTGATAGCCACCGCCGGCGTCGATCGCGCTGGTGACTCCCAGGCGATTGAGTTCGCGCATGAACTGCCGGGTGGAGTTGACCTGATACTCCAGCGGCAGCTTCGGCCCCTTGGCCAGGGTTGAATACAGAATCATGGCGTTGGGCCGAGCGATCAACATGCCGGTGGGGTCGCCGTTGGCATCGCGCTGGATTTCACCGCCCGGCGGGTTCGGCGTATCGCGGGTATAGCCCACCACTTTCAGCGCGGCACGATTGAGCAGCGCGCGGTCGTACAGGTGCAGGACGAACACCGGTGTGTCCGGCGCGGCCTTGTTCAGTTCGTCAAGCGTGGGTAGGCGCTTTTCGGCGAACTGGAACTCATTCCAGCCACCGACCACCCGTACCCACTGCGGCGTGGGTGTGCGCTCGGCCTGATCCTTGAGCATGCGCAAGGCATCGACCAGCGACGGCACGCCTTCCCAGCGCAGCTCAAGGTTGTAGTTGAGTCCGCCCCGGATCAAGTGCAGGTGCGAGTCATTGAGGCCCGGAATCACCGTACGCCCGTGCAAATCGATGACTTGCGTGCCAGGGCCTTGCAGGGCCATGGCCTGGGCGTCGCTGCCGACCACCACGAAGCGCCCGTCCTTGATCGCGACGGCACTGGCCTGGGGTTTCTTGCGATCGACGGTGTGCAGGCGTCCGTTGTAGAGAATGAGGTCGGCGGGGGTGTCTGGCATGGTTTTACTCCCAGCGAACAACGGGCTGATCCAGGCACCGACGGCGCCTGCGGACAGGCCTTGGAGTACGTGGCGGCGGTTGACGCCGTTGTGTTCCTCAGGTGGGCTCATGTCAGTGCTCCGCGCAACGTGAGTTGAGGGTAAACGCTTACGGCAGCCGCATGCGGCCAGATGGAATATAGACGGCAAATCCGCAGGTAGCCGTTTTCAGGCGCGCAAAACGACGAATCCCGCCACAAGGGGCGGGATTCGTTTGCAGCCAGGGGCGCTTGCGCAAGTCGCAAGCGGCTCGCTTAGGCCGGGAACAGCTCGGACAGTTTCATCGCCAGCATCATGTCGCCTTCAGCGCGCAGCTTGCCGCCCATGAACGCTTGCATGCCGTCGGTTTCGCCGCTGACGATGCCTTGCAGGGTTTCGCCGTCCATCACCAGGGTCACCTGGGCGTCCGGGTTTTCGCCTTCCTTGAGCTCGCAGGTGCTGTCCTTGACGACCAGCGAGAAGTGCTTGTCTTCGTCGATGCGGAAACCGAAGACCAGGTCCAGACCGGCAGCGGCGGCTGGGTTGAACTTGGCTTTCATTGCTTGTACGGCATCAGCTACGGAGGTCATGGTTTGATCCTTTTTTGGTAATAAGAGCTGGGTGGTTACAGCCAGGGTCACAATAGTCCGGACTCAGCGAAACGTGATGAGTTCCGGGGCCTTCAACAGCTGCAGGTGCACATGACTGTTGAAGGAAGCCAGGGCCACTTCGCGACCACGGAATTTCAGGTGGTTGAGCGAGGTGTTGACGATTTGCCAGTTCAATTCAAAAGCCTGTTTGGCAGGCATTTGCGTAATGAGGTGGAGCAGGGCGGTGATGGTCCCGCCGGAGGTGAATACGGCGATTTTCTGCGTGTTGTCGGCTTGTTCGAGGAGGCGCTGCAGGCCGGCCTGTACCCGCTCGACAAAACCCAGCCAGCTCTCCAGGCCCGGGGTGTCGTAGGTGCCGGCCAGCCAGCGTTCGATGATCAGGGCAAAGATACGCTGGAACTCGCCACGGTTCTGCGCGGCGTTGCGCAGGATGTCCAGCGCTTGCGGCTCGTCCGCCAGCATGGCAGGCAACAGCGCGCGGATCACCGCGTCGGCGTCGAATTCATTGAACGCGCTATCGGTCTCCAGGACCGGCACCGGCAGGCCCACGGCGGCGTATTGTTCGAGCGCGCTATTGGCCGTATGTTGCTGGCGGCGCAGGTCGCCCGACAGGCACCGATCGAAGCTGATCCCGAGTTCGGCCAGGTGTCGACCGAGGATTTCTGCCTGGCGGATACCGGTGGGCGACAGGACGTCATAGTCGTCTGCACCAAAGGAGGCCTGGCCATGTCGAATCAAATAGATACTGCCCACGTCCGCGTCATCCCGGTACGTTGAAGGTTTGGCGAGGTTATGGGGATGACGGTGAGCTGTCAATGAAAAAACATACGCTTGTTTGAAATGCTCGTTACAGGCCTGTTGCCAGAGGTTTCACGGCTGGTAGCAGGAGCGGCGCATGGGTATGCTGGTGGTATCCCGCGCGCTTGCATGCCGCGCAACGTTTAAGGAGTCCCTGTGGAGTTTTTGTCCGAGTACGCCGTTTTCCTGGCCAAGACCGTGACCCTGGTGATCGCCATCCTGGTGGTGCTGGCCAGCTTTGCGGCCTTGCGCAGCAAAGGTCGACGTAAATCCGCCGGCCAGTTGCAGGTCAGCAAACTCAATGATTTCTACAAAGGGTTGCGCGAACGCCTGGAGCAAACCTTGCTCGACAAGGACCAGCTCAAGGCCTTGCGCAAGACCCAGGCCAAGACCGAGAAAAAACAGAAGAAACAACCCGACGCCAAACCGCGGGTTTTCGTGCTGGACTTCAACGGCGATATCAAGGCCTCCGCCACTGAAAGCCTTCGACACGAAATTACCGCGCTGCTGACCCTGGCAACGCCCAAGGACGAAGTGGTGCTGCGCCTGGAAAGCGGTGGCGGCATGGTCCACAGCTACGGCCTGGCCTCCTCGCAACTGGCGCGCATCCGTGATGCTGGCGTGCCGCTGACGGTGTGTATCGACAAGGTCGCGGCCAGCGGCGGCTACATGATGGCCTGCATCGGCGAGAAGATCATCAGTGCGCCATTCGCCATCCTGGGCTCGATTGGCGTGGTGGCGCAGTTGCCCAACGTCAATCGCCTGCTGAAAAAACACGACATCGATTTTGAAGTCCTGACCGCCGGTGAATACAAGCGAACCTTGACCGTGTTTGGCGAAAATACCGAGAAGGGCCGGGAAAAGTTCCAGGAAGACCTGGACATCACTCATCAGTTGTTCAAAAACTTCGTTGCCCGCTATCGCCCGCAACTGGCTATCGACGAAGTGGCTACTGGTGAAATCTGGCTCGGTATTGCCGCGCTGGACAAGCAACTGGTCGATGAACTCAAGACCAGTGATGAATACCTCGCCGAACGGGCGAAAAAATCGGAGCTTTACCACTTGCACTACGCCGAACGCAAAAGCCTGCCGGAACGAATTGGCATCGCGGCCAGCGGTTCGGTTGATCGTGTGTTGTTGAGTTGGTGGAGCCGGTTGACCCAGCAACGCTTCTGGTAACGTTCAACGCTTCAAACCAATGAAACCGTGGTAATCACCACGGTTTCATTTTTTTTGGCCTTCAAAACGCTTTCCGTCCCCAAGCAGCGAAATTTCCTATCGCCACTGTCAATCGCTCCCGCTTTTTTGGGGGAGTGGGTCGAGTAGGGTGGTGGTCCTGAAATGACTGCAACGGAATGCACCATGAATGAACTATCTGAAGATGATGCCGGCCCATCCCCGGTGTCGTCTCTGCAACTGCGCGATGAACTGAAAAACGTCGTGGACCTCGCGCTGCCACAATCCCCCAGCCAGTTTGGCGAGCACTTGATCAAGGAAAAGTGGGGAGCGCACATCGAGCCGCAGACGGCCTTGCTGGTGACCCTCGATTACCGCTACAAGGGTCATCCTGCACAGGATGGCATCGAGCAGGGACAAGTGGCGAGCTCGCAGTCGCTGCTGCAAGCGCTGCTGTCCAACTACCAGACCGTTGGAGACGGGCGTTTTGGTGAAACGGCGTTTGGCCTGTACACGCCGCCTGACATCGGGCCTTCGGTTCGCATCGTAGAGAACGTCGATGAATTCGCCGATCATGGCAGCGGCAATCATGACACGTATGAGGGCATCTATCGCCAAACGTTTCCACAAGCCTACGGACCCCAGACTCAGCTTGGCCTGAGGCCTGCGGACTTCAAGCGATGGGTGTGGGAGCTGGACTTGCATGGGCTTTATCAACGCTATCTTGACCACGCCTGGCCATCGGACGAAGAGCTTGTTGCCGACCGGCCCTACGCATTGCGCACGTCGGTCAAGGCGGCGTTCGTCATGACGGCCTGGTTGCAGCGTCATGAGCAACGCTTGACCCAAAAGGGATTGGAGCTGGCGTTACAGGCGGCAGGCTTGCCCCCTGACCAGTCATGGGAAACGCTGACCATCGAGCAACTGCAAGCACCAACACGCGTGTCTTCGTCCGTCAAGGCCGGTCGCTTGAAACTGTATCGTTATACCGCGACAGATATCTGGGCCTTGCGCGACACCACCAGTGCCAGGCTGTTGTTGTACATACCGGGTAACTCGTCACCCTTGCATGAGTTCGCTGACGCCACGCAAATGCACCAATGGATCGTTGCGCAGGGCAAGGTCGGCGCGACTAAACAGGCATTGGCGGCGCATTTTGCCGAAGACGATCGCGACGACGGAACGTTTCACGCCGGTGTGCGCACGGCGCTCGATGGCATGGCGCAGTATCCGGTGGAGCACCGACTGACCAACAACGCAGGTCTGTTCAACAACGACGGCTACTGGGATCCGGCCGAGTACATCGGCTATGACGATCCGCCATCGGCGAGCGACCCGTTTGCGCAACTGGTGCTGACGATGAAACGGGCGGCCCAGGCCAGCGTCGCCAGCGTCCGCAGCGATGCCCAGGTCAATCGCGACAACCTGAGCGCAGTCGTCGAGCCGCTTGTGCAATGGATCAATCAATTCGGCCCCTTGGCGCTGTTTGTTCCGGGGGGCGAGGGCATCCTGGCGCTGGCCGGGCTGATCGACGCCGGTTACGGTCTGGTTCAGGCGGTAACGGGGCAAACCTCGAGCGAGCGTTCGCAAGGCGTGACACGCACCGTTTTTGGTTTGCTCAACGCCCTGCCGATAGCCGCTGAAGTGGCGCTGAAGGGGGAAACCACGGTCGTCCCTCCGCAAGAAGGCGAGGTGAGGCCCGGCTCGCAAGTAAGCACGTCGCCAATGCCGGGCCCCGCGAAGCCGGCATTGCCGACACGGGTCGAGCTGATCCGCGGCATCGGGCCGACCGTGGCGTCTTTGAGCGATGAAGTCCTGGCACAGATCGGCAAAGTCAGCGCGATCGACGACGATATGTTGCGTTTGATGCAATCGGGTCGCCCACCGACGCCGCTGCTGGCTGACACGATCAGTCGCTTCACGATCGATCAAGACCTTGGTCCTGCCGGTACAGCCGAATTGTTCGACCGTCGTTACGCCGCGCTTCAACGCTCGGAGAATGAATGGGTCCAACTGTTCCAGCGCGAATATCCGAACCTGCCCAAGAACGTCATCGAGCAAATGCTTGACCGTTATGGCGTGGACATCCAGCGTTCGCCCCAATTGTCCGAAGCCAGGCAAGCGTTTGCAGGCCTGGACAGCAAGGCGCGGCAATACCAACAGCATGTGCGGCTAAATCGGGCCTATGAAGGTCTTTTTCTGCGCTCGGTGGCCAGCCCGGACTCGGAAACGCTGGCCCTGCATTCGCTACAGAGCATGCCCGGCTGGCCCGGGAATCTTCGTGTCGATGTTGTTGAACAGACCGCCATCGGACGCGTGCTCGACCGCATTGGTCCACTGGAGGCGACCGACGTTCGACGCCTGATCAAGACTTCCGACCATTACCTGCACCAGGGCATGCAAACGAACTTCCATGAAGCGCTGTTGGGTTTGTTGTCGCAAGACGAGCGTTCGGCGTTGCATTTGCACGCGCCTGATCAGGCCAACCAACTGCGGCAGAAAATCGGCGATCAGGCATTGCCCCGGTCCGAGTTCAGTCTCGGACTACGGAGGAGGGATGCCGGGCTGCCTTTTGAAGCCCGGGGGCTCAGAGGCGGCGGCTTTCCGGGAACGCCCCAGGCCGAGGCCCTGACGCACCAGATGATGCGCCTGCAACTCAAAGAGATCTATCCAGACTTCACCGATGCCCAGGCCGACGGGATTCTCCTGCGGGAGGGCAACAACGCTCAGGCGCACATCGAATGGTTGAAGCAACAGCTACAGCAACTCGACACCGACCTGACCGCCTGGGTGGATATGGTGGCCGATGACGTCCATGAGATGGGTATCGATTTCCTCACCCCGAATGATCCCGAAGCAGCGGGATTGAGCGATGCTCAAATCCAGGCCTATAACGTTGAGCTGCTGCAGACTGAAATGCGCAACGAAGGCGCGGTTCGAAATGAGTTGGCCGAGGAGCTGGTTGCCATCTGGCAGCAACGCAGGACGCCACAGGATCTGTTACTGGCGGCTGATCAGATACGCGGCATCAAGCTGGATCTCGACTTCGAGAATCACCACCGGTTACCCGACTTGAATGTCCGGTTCGATAATGTCATCCACTTGTCGATGCGCGGCTTCCAACTGACCGAAGTGCAAAGCCTGGAGGGGTTTCTCGAGGGCTTTCCCAATCTTGAAGTGTTGAATCTGGAAAGTCTCGACCTGAGTCACTTCAATCCTGGCGGCGTCGCGCCACGTGCCCTGCCTGCTGCAATCAATCAGATGCGGCATTTGACTACGCTCAATCTCAGGTCGACAAACCTGACGTTCAGCGAGGCCGCCGCGTCTCAACTGACGGGTTTGACCCGTCTGCACACCCTGGTTCTGAGCGATAACCCCCTGGGTGTCCCGCCTTTGGTGCTGGGGATGAATGACCTGCGATGGCTTGATTTGAGAAATACGCAAATCAGCTCTTGCCCGGTCGGGATCATGGACCCGCCTTACCTGGAGTGCCTGAACCTGCGTAATAACCAGATAGCCCGGGTGCCACCAGCAGTGCTTAACCAGGCTATCGCGAGGGATCGAGTGCTGTTGCAGGGCAATCCATTGACGGATGAGGACACCTTGTTGCGCATTGTCGATCATCGGCGGCGCACAGGTATCAACCTGTGGTTAAGTGATCCCGGGCCCGATTACGGGGATGTCATCGAATGGCTGCGCGAAAGCGATGGGGAGCTGCAGGCGACGCGACAATTGATCTGGCAGCGGCTGGCAGCCAGGCCCTTCGGCAGCCGGTTCCTGAGGGTCGTGGATGGACTCAGCCTGACGGCGGACTTTCGGGTCGATTATCTGTCGCTTCAGGGAAGGGTGTGGCGGCTGCTCGGTGATGCCGATGCTTCGCAAGCGCTATGGGAGAGATTGGTTCAGGATATTGAATCGGCCCAGGTCGAACCTGAAAACCCGTTTGCGCTGTTCGTGGCACTTGAGGATCGTGCCCGGTTTTATCGGGACTGGGAGGCCATGGGACGTCCGTTTCCGATAAGCGCGCAGTAACGGGTGAACCTTGAACCCCGCCAGGGGTTCAAGGTTTGCCGATCAGCGGCGACGGAACAGCGGCAGCGGTTCGTCGGTGGCAGCCTGATAAGTCACGGAGAAGTCCTTGAGACCTTCCAGTGCTTGGTATGGGTCCTTGTCGGCGCGGATCGCGAACGCATCGAAACCGCAGCGGCGCATATAGAACAACTGGTCGCGCAGCACATCACCAATGGCCCGCAGTTCGCCTTTGAAGCCGTAACGGTCACGCAGCAAACGAGCGTTGGAGTAGTTGCGGCCATCGGTGAAGGCCGGGAAATTCAGGGCGATAACCTGAAAGTTCGCCACGTCTTCACCGATTTCCTCGGCTTCTTCATCGGCATCGAGCCAGATGCCCAAGCCACCGTCGCGGGCCAGGAGCATACGGCTGTGTTCGCGCCACAGCTGCAACGGAACGATGTAGTCGTCGCAGTTAGTGATCTCATCGATGCTGAAATCCTTGGGCAGCAAGTGCCAGGTTTCGTCGACGACTTCGTTGTTCTTAATTATTCGCTGCATAGACGCGCTCCTTGAAGAGGTCGATGCCAATACGCTGGTAGGTGTCAATGAAGCGCTCGTCTTCGGTACGTTGTTCGATGTACACGTCGATCAGCTTCTCGATCACGTCAGGCATGGCTTCCTGGGCAAAGGACGGGCCGAGGATCTTGCCCAGGCTGGCGTCGCGGCTGGCGCTGCCACCGAGGGAAACCTGGTAGAACTCTTCGCCTTTCTTGTCCACCCCGAGGATGCCGATGTGGCCGACGTGGTGGTGACCACAGGCGTTCATGCAACCGGAGATGTTCAGGTCCAGTTCGCCGATGTCGAACAGGTAGTCCAGGTCGTCGAAACGGCGCTGGATCGATTCGGCGATCGGGATCGACTTGGCGTTGGCCAGGGAGCAGAAATCGCCACCCGGGCAGCAGATGATGTCAGTCAGCAGGCCGATGTTCGGCGTGGCGAACCCTTTCTCGCGCAACTCGCCCCACAGGGTGAACAGCTTGTCCTGCTCGACGTCGGCCAGGATGATGTTCTGCTCGTGGGAAGTACGCAATTGACCGAAGCTGTAACGGTCGGCCAGGTCGGCCACGGCGTCGAGCTGCTTGTCGGTGATGTCGCCCGGTGCAACGCCGGTCGGCTTCAGCGAGAGGGTCACGGCCACGTAGCCTGGCTTCTTGTGCGCCAGGGTATTGCGCGCGCGCCAGCGAGCGAAGCCTGGGTGCTGCTGGTCGAGTTCGGCCAGGGCGGCGGACTGGTCGTCCAGCGCCTTGTAGTCCGGGTCGACGAAGTGTTTGGCGACGCGATGCACTTCGGCTTCGGTCAGCGTGGTCTGGCCACCGCGCAGGTGTTCCATTTCCGCATCGACTTTCTGGGCGAAGACCTCAGGGGTCAGCGCTTTCACCAGGATCTTGATCCGCGCCTTGTACTTGTTGTCGCGACGACCATAGCGGTTGTAAACCCGCAGGATGGCGTCGAGGTAGCTCAACAGGTCTTGCCATGGCAAGAATTCATTGATGAACGCGCCCACTACCGGCGTACGGCCCAGGCCACCGCCGACCAGCACGCGGAAACCCAGTTCGCCAGCGGCGTTGTGCACCGGCTCCAGGCCGATGTCGTGGACTTCGATGGCGGCACGGTCGGAGGTAGAACCGTTGACGGCGATCTTGAACTTGCGCGGCAGGTAGGCGAATTCCGGGTGGAAGGTGGTCCACTGGCGGACGATCTCGCACCACGGGCGCGGATCGATCAGTTCGTCGGCAGCGACACCGGCGAACTGGTCGGTGGTGACGTTGCGCAGGCAGTTGCCGCTGGTCTGGATCGCGTGCATCTGCACGGTGGCCAGCTCGGCCAGGATGTCCGGGATGTCTTCCACGGCAGGCCAGTTGAACTGTACGTTCTGCCGGGTACTGATGTGCGCGTAGCCCTTGTCGTAGTCGCGGGCAATCTTGGCCATCATTCGCATCTGGCGCGAAGTCAGTTGGCCATAAGGTACCGCCACCCGCAACATCGGCGCAAAGCGCTGGATATAAAGGCCATTCTGCAGGCGTAGAGGGCGGAATTCTTCTTCGCTCAGCTCGCCTGCCAGATAGCGTCGGGTCTGATCACGGAACTGCTTGACGCGGTCCTCGATGATCCGCTGATCGTATTCGTCGTATACGTACATATAAGTCCTGTTCTCAGGCTTGGGTCGCTCGGATACAGCTGCGTTTTTGTGCTTGCCGCAGTCCAAGAGCCTCGCAATTCTGCGCGCACGGCCGCGCACTCCTTAGGGAGCCGGGGCAAGATACCAGTTTGTAGTTATGCGCAAAAGTGATGTTTGAGTATATGTAAAGAACCAAAAGGACTAATGATATTCGTCGTTGCAATGTCCCTGTTTGTGGTGCGGGCAATCGTCGTCTTTACTGTGATCGAGTCTTTATGCAATCACCGATAAAACCGACAAGAGGCGATGCAATGAGCAACCCAACCAAAGCACGCAAAAGCGACAGTTCGGTCGACGCCTGGGCAATTCTGTTCCTGATCATCCTGGTGGTCGGCACCGCGGTATTCTGGGTCAGTCACCAATAAACCAACCCGTCCGGGTCTCTGCCGACGCTTGTCGGTTCGCGGGCTGTCGTGCGCGCGAATCTTCCGGAGGCCCGGTACGGTCAATAGCGAAGATTTTCTACGCCTTTCGATATCCGTTCAGGCTGTAACGCCGATGCCTCATGCCCCGGCTAATAGCAGTACCAGCTGCACGATGCCGTACAGTGTCAGTGCGAAGACTGCCGTGAACAAGATCCCCAGGATCACAAAATGGCTGGGTTTGCCGTGGGTGAAGTCCCGCGCCCGGTTTTTCCCGCTCTGCACCCCGAACGCCGCCGCCATGACGCTGTGGAGCATCTGCCAAAACGTGGGTGGCTTGTTATCGACTGGATCGTCCATAAATCCCTCTTCAGCAAGGTGTGAGATCTCAGCATAGCCAAACAAACTGCCCGTTTCCCCCTATAAATATGTACCGCCATGCCGCCGGATGGCCGTGGTGTCCTGATGCGCTCTCAATCGAGCATCAGGAGCAACATCATGCCGGACCCTTCCATACCCGCTGAACCGGGATTTCACGTTCCGTTTATCAAGAGCCGTCTTCCCGACTGGACGCGTCACCTGGTCACCCCCCATCTCCAGGCCATGACACAGGCGCGCAATCCAGCCCGGCGATTCATCAAGGCGTACCCTGAACTGTATGCCAAGGCACCGCAGGCATTGCGCCAGGCCTTGCTCGACAGTCAGGCACAGAGCAACGCTTCCAACCAGGCGCTGGCCACGACTCTCAAGGATTTCAAAGGCATCACCGAGTTCGCCAAGCCATTGCTGACGGATGCGTTGCAGAAAAAATTCGGTCAGGCGCCGGATATTGTCAACACGGCGCTGTTTCATATGCGTTCGCCCAATCTGGCAGAAGAGCAGCCATTGTTGCAGGCGGCGCTGCGAAACTTCGAACAGGATGATTCCTTCGACGGCGTTGCCCTGCAGGAAACCAGTGCGCTGGCGCCCGCGGGGGCATTGGAGCGGCACTATTACGACCACAGCAAACATTACCCGTTTGCGAAGGTGCGCTACAGCATACGAGACAAGTTGTCGATCAAGCCCGCTGAGTTCGCCAGCCTGTGCCGGGAACTGGACGTGGGCAAACAGTATCAGGACCATTTGAGTGCTGTATTCGATGCGCCCGACAAGGCTGCGACTGTTCGCCAACAGACGATTACGGCGAACAAGAACCGAATGCGCGTGCAGGCGCACATCGCTCGGATAAGGTCAGACATTGATGCTGCGGACTATGCGACGGTGCTGGCGATACTCGATGGTGATTCGCCAGGGCGACTCGATGCCGAGCCGATCATTTACAGCCGGTTGGAGGTTCTTGGCTCGGCGTTGAACGACGTGCTGATTATCGGGGCGGCGTCGCGAAGACACAGGCATACCCTGCAGAATCCCTGGCTCTCTGCCCTAGCGGGCTCACCCGCGCTGGGCAATCTGATTCCTGATTCGCGGATCATCGTCTACATTCCAGGCGATCCTATCAGCCCGCTCAAGGCGTATGCCTGCGCCCGCGAGTTTGCCCAGGACCTTGCGATCAAGCTGCGTACCGCCGGTTACCAGCGCTTCTTCGCCGGCTTTGTCGCGCAAGATGAGTCGGGCCGTTTTGTCCACCGGCTCAAGCGTCAGCTCAAGGTCCACAAGTGGGACCCGGCTCCGGTCTACCCGGGCCCGCCCTATAACCCGGATGCGTTCCGCAATGGCATGTATGTAGAGGTGTGGAACGAGAATCTCGACCTGGGGATGGATGAAGTCTTCATTGATGAAGAAGTGTTTGGAGCCTGTTATGAATTTCATCTGGCCAGGGTGAAATCCAATGCCAGGTTGCTGGCGGTACCCACCGCCGAAGTCGACCACGCCGCCTGGAATACGCGACTCAAACACTTTGCCGAATGGGGCTTGACCGTTTTGAACGTGGCGGCCTTTTTTGTCCCGGGGCTGGGCGAGGTCATGCTGGCCGTCACCGCCCTGCAATTGAGTTACGAGGTGTACCAGGGGGCGCAGGCGTGGAAAGAGGGAGATGCCGAAGAGGCCTGGGAACATTTCAAATCAGTGGTGCAGAACGTAGCCTTCATGGCCGTGTTGGGCGCGGCAGCGAGCAAGGCGCCACCAATCGTCAACTCGCGGTTTGTCAACGGGATGAGCAGGATCTCCACGCCTTTTGGTGAACCGCGCTTGTGGAGTCCCGATCTGGCACCTTACAAGAGCAGTGTCTCTCTGGAGGGGCTGGAGCCCAATGCCATGGGACAGTACAAGGTCGGGGACAAGACCTATATTCGACATGAGGGAAATGTCTACGAAAAGACCTTCGACCCGGCACTGAAAAAATGGCGGATCCAACACCCCAGCGATCCCCAGGCCTATCAACCGATCTTGCAGCACAATCAGCTCGGCGCCTGGCGCCACACGCTTGAACGGCCGCTGGAATGGGATCGTCCAACATTGTTGCGGCGAATGGGGCCATCCATGGAGGATTTTTCTGATGCGCAGCTGCAGCAAATTGCCGAAGCCAGCGGCGTCAGTGATGATGCGTTGCGCCAAATGCACATCGATCAACAGCCACCGCCACCGCTTTTGGCCGAGACCATCAGGGCGTTCAAGGCTGATCAGCAAGCAAGCCAGTTGATTGATCGGATCCGCACCGGCAATAACCTGGGTAGTGCTTACGAGGCTGTCGTACCGATGGCTGTGGAACTGCCGGACTGGCCCGTCGACGAAGTGGTGGAAGTCTTCGAGGGGCTGGAACCCTGGGGGGCCTCGCAACGCTTCGGTTCAGCGGCGGCACTGAACAGCGTGAAGCCCACGATCAAGATCACCCGAGCGCAAGTGCGGGCCGGAAAATTGCCGGAAACTGTATTGCAGGCGCTCGACGAGCCACAAATCAACCGATTGCTGGGGGCACGCAGCGCACAAAAAGGCGCGGATCGCGTGCAGATGTTCAGGGACAGCCTGGCCGATCACGGGCTGGGTAGGAAAAAGTCGCTGTTCGACCGACTGCTGGCCGGCCAGCAGACGCCTGATGCCGATATTCAACGACTGCAGCGAAGTTTCCCTTCACTGTCGCCGGAGGGCGCGCGGCACGTGCTGAACAACGCCAGCGCTGCCGAGCTGGCCCAATTGCGCAGCGCAAAAATACCTTTGCGCCAGGCTCAGGAAATTCGCGTCCATTTACAGCAGGGCGCCCTGAACCGGGCAATTTGCGGTCTGCATCTGGAGAGCATGGCGTCCGTGGCCAGCGATCGTCTGGCATTGCACAGCCTGGAACAGTTGGCCGGCTGGCCGGCAGATGTCCGCGTGGAACTGCGCTCCGGTACGATCAAGGGCCCATTGCTGGACAGCATTGGTAGCGAAAGTGCGCCGATTCGCAATTACCTGGTCAAGGGCGACGGATATTTTCGCGCCTGCGACGCCCAAGGCAGGCCGGTGAACAACATCCCCGCCCATGGCCAGAATCTGTATGAATCGCTGCTGGAATTTCTGCCCGAAGCGACACGGGCAACCCTGGAAGGCAATCAAGGCCAGGCCTTGCAGAAAAAACTGGCGAACCATGCCAGCACTCATCGCAGCGACATGGCACTGATCTTGAAGCAGCGTCCGTTGAATGGCCCCGGGCCGGCGCTGCGCCTGCCCGATGGCCGCCTGGGTTACCTGGCCAGTGGGCGCGGTGTCGGCTTGCCCGATGGCGCGTTGATCTCAAGGGTGCGGGACCTTTACCCGAACATCTCCGATGTGCAAGCCAGTCAATTCGTCAGAAGCCGCCTGAGCGCGGGAGACACCGATCAGCAAGTGTTCAATCTGTTGAATAATCGTCAACGGGAATTCGACGCATTGGACACTGCATTGAACAACTGGGTCGATGCTGGCGCGCCGGTCGCTGCGGGTGGGCAGTCTCGCCGGGTGATCGCCGATCGATTGATCCATTGCTGGCGTTATGGTCTGTACCGAGAGTTGGAGCCCTCTTTTTCTCTGGATTTACGCGGTACTGACCCCTTGCCCGAGTGGGATGCCGTCTTCAGCCATGTGCGTAGCGTGGAACTGGACAGCGGCCAGCTGATCGGTGATTCGGGCGGTGAGTTGCTCCAGCGCTTTACGAAGATCAAAAAGCTGGGACTCTCGGTGAACGTGCAGGATATGGCGACTCTGGCAGAAAAGCTGCCGGAATTGACCGACATTACCGAGCTTGCCCTTGATTGCGCAGTGGAGGCGTATTCGCCGCAATTGGTGCAAGCGCTCCAGGGCATGACTCAACTGGAGCAGCTGTCCCTCAGGGGCAATCTGGGCGTAATGGACTTCGGCACGCTGACGAATCTGCGGTCCTTGAGGCTGGTGGGCAATCTGGACGAGTGGCCGAGTGGGTTGTCGGGCCTGAACCGGCTTGAAACCGTCGATTTACAGGGTGTGCCAATCAAATCGCTGCCTGACGAGCTGTTCAGCGGGCAGGAGTCGCTATGGCGCAGCTTGCAAGTGGATTGGGCTGCCCTGGAACCGCAAGCCTTCATGAAGGCCTATGATTTTGTGCATGACAACCCGGCGCATCTGGTCGATGAGCCGCAAATGGTTGCTCGGTACTGTAGAGGGCGCTTGTCGAAACTGTTGCCCAATGATTACAGCTTTGCATCAGACGCAATGGCGCAGTTCAGCAAGGACGGGCTATCGGGACGGGCATTACTGGCACAGGTTGATGCACTGCACGAGCAGCAGCAGGCATTGAATCAGTCTTTGGACACCTGGGAGGCCAGGGTTGTGCGGGTCGATGGCAGACAGGTGGAGGTCGAAGAACGTGCGGTGATCGCTGGCAGAATCCGCGAATGCGCTCGCAAGGCGCTGCGTTCCCGCTATTGCCCCCCGGAGCCTGTGGCAGGGCCGTCGTGGCGGCAAACTGATGCAGTGGACGAAGTGTTGGACCTGACGGGGTTTGGGCCGTTGGGTGATTTGCCCGTGCTTGGCGATTCGGTCTTTCCTCATGTGCGCAGCCTGATCCTCAGGGACAGCGGGCTTTCGACCGCGCAGGTCAATGACTTCCTCAGTGGATTTCCCCAACTGCGTACCCTCAATCTGAGCGCCAACCAACTGACCGCGCTGCCGCAGGCAATTGATACGCTCGCAGAACTCAGCGAGTTGAACCTCTCGTTCAATCGGATCAGTATCACGGCGTCAGGGCAAGCGCGGTTGAACCGTTTGAGCCAGTTGAAAACGCTGAACCTGGCGTACAACCGGGTCGGCGCTCTCGAGGTCGGTTCGATGACGAGCCTGCAGAGCCTGGACCTGAGCCACACCAATATCCGCCAATGGCCCGAGGGCGTGTTGTCATTGCCCAACCTGCACCGCCTGGCCCTGAATCACAGCGGTATTACCGACATCCCGGCAGCGGCCCTGACCGGGCATGATCAGCTGTTGGCGGGGACCTCGCTGCAAGGTTGTCGGCTGAGCCCGCCAGCATTGACGGCGGTACGGACATACGCGCAACGCACCGTATCCGGGAACCCGATGGGTATTGCGCAAGCGCACCTCTCGGCCGGACGCACCGGAGGCGATCCGGAGTTCTTTCCGGATGAAGTAGCGGAGCGCCCGGACCTGCTATTGCCGTTGCACCTGGAGCCTGGCGCAGGTGATTTGCCCCGGACCTCGGCTGCCAGGCTGCAGCGCCTTGATCCTCAGCTTGGGGATGCGCAAGCCGTTGGACGGATCGACGCATGGCTTGCCCAGGGTATGACGGCTCTCGAAATTGAAGCCCGGCTGATCCAGTGGCAGCAACAGCAGGCACAGTTGATCAAGGACTTGAATGACTGGATCGATGTCCCGGCCGTTCGCGCTCGCCAGGGTTGGGTGGGCGCGGTAGACCGCCGCCGGGCGGCAGACCAGCTTCTGGAGTGCTGGCGAGCCACCTTGCGAGATGTTCCTGCGGCCGAGGGGGCGCCGACTGACGCTGCACTTGTTTTTACCGGCCTGATCGGCGATTTGCCTGCCTTGTCGGTCACGTTCGAACATGTCGGCGCGTTGGACCTGAACGGTGTCGGGCTCACGGACAGTACGAATACGTTCCTGCGTTCGTTTCCCCGCTTGCGTAGCCTGACGCTCGATAACAACCGCCTGGGAGCGTTGCCCGAGGCAGTGGGGCAATGTGAATACCTCGTCCGGTTGAGCGCCAGTTCTAACGATTTGCGCACCAGTGATGTGTTGATGCGCCAGCTGCGCTCCTTGAGGCATTTGCAGTGGCTGGACTTGAGCTGGAACAGGCTTGGCAGTTTTGATGTCGCCGACCTTGAGCAGTTGCAAGGGCTGGACCTGCGCAGCAACAATCTTCGGGAATGGCCCCAGGGCGTGTTGCAAGCGCCAGCGCTGACAACCCTTAACCTGAGTCGCAACCAGATAGCGATAATTCCTCCCGATGCCTTCTTGCCTGAACACGCAACCTTGATGGCCGGCACCGACTTGTCTGACAACGTCAATCTGGAAATGGAAGAAGTCTTACGGTTGCAGGAGTACCAGCGGGAAACTGGCCGTGGCTTGGGTTACACCGCGCAAGAGATCGAACAATTTCTGGAGGGTTTCGGACCTGAGGCGTCCGAGGGGGGCGAGACTACTGATGAGGAAGTTCACCCCGACAATGAGACACCGCAGGTACAAAAAGCGCGATGGTTTGCCAACGTGGCGGCAGACTCGGAAAAGCACCAGATGTGGGACGCCGTGATGGAGCGGGACACCACCCATGACTTTTCATACATCCTCTCGCAACTGGAGTACACCCGGGACTTTGCCGCCGACCGCCTGGATCTCACGCAGCGCGTCTGGCGTGTCCTTGAAGCCGCGTATGGCGATGAGGCGCTGAGCGAGCGGTTGATGGGCACCTCGAGGGCATTGAGGAATCGCGCGACCTGTGGTGATGGCCGGATACTGTTGTTCAACGAACTGGAAATCGAGGTCTATGAGTTCAATGCCTTGAAGGACATCGCCCCTGAACACAAAGGTCGCGAGCTGCTGAAATTGTCCAGAAGCCTGTTCCGCCTGGCGCAAGTCGAGGAGATAGCCGCCACGCGTATCCGGCTCATGCCGTCACTCGATCCTGCCGAGGTACGCCTGGCCTATCGAATCGGTCTGGCCCGGCGTCTTGAATTGCCCAACCAGCCCAAAGGCATGCTCTATGAGGGTTTGGCGAAAGTGACCGCAGCGGATCTGGACGAAGCCTACACAAGGATCATTGCCGGGGAAAGGACCCCCGAGTTCATCGAGCAACTGACCGCGCGTAAATACTGGAGAGATTACCTGGAGGAGAAATACCCCGCAGAATTTACCAGGGTGCAGCAGGGTTTCCAGGACAAGGTCAGTGAGCTTGAGGATAAATACCCGGAGCTCAATTCGGCCTACCTGCAGGAGATGGACGCCCTGGATAGCGTCAACAAAGCCAACCGCCTGCAACTGCTGACCACACTCAGCGAACGTGAGATAGCCGAGTTGGGCGCACAGGCCTGATCGTCAGCCGGCAAAGCTCTGGAGTCAGCACAGGTCTGCCTCCAGAGCCCCAGGCTCGGATCAATCAGTTGTCATACCCAAGGTTGGGCGCCAGCCAGCGCTCGGTGACGCTCAACTCCTGACCTTTGCGCGACGTGTAGCTCTGCACCTGGTCCTTGTCGATCTTGCCCACGGCAAAATACTGCGCCTGCGGATGGGCGAAGTACCAACCGCTGACCGCTGCCGCCGGGAACATCGCATAGTGCTCGGTGAGGAACACGCCGCTGCGGCCGGCGCGCATTTCACTGGCCTCAGGGTCGAGCAGGGCGAACAGGGTGCTTTTCTCGGTGTGATCCGGGCACGCCGGGTAGCCCGGGGCAGGGCGGATGCCGCTGTATTGCTCCCTGATCAGTGCCTCGTTGTCGAGCGTCTCGTCCTTGGCATACCCCCAGTAGTCTTTGCGCACTTGTTGGTGCAACCACTCGGCGCAAGCCTCGGCCAGGCGGTCGGCGAGGGCCTTGACCATGATCGAGTTGTAATCGTCGCCAGCGTCCTGGTAAGCCTTGGCCACCTCTTCGGCACCGATGCCGGCGGTGGTGATGAAACCGCCCACGTAGTCGGTGACTTCGCTGTCCTTGGGTGCGACAAAATCGGCTAACGAGAAATTCGGCTTGCCGTCGGTCTTGATGATCTGTTGGCGCAAGTGATGCAGCTTGGCCAGGGGCTTGCCGTCATCGCCGTAGAGTTCGATGTCGTCGTCGCGAACCTGGTTGGCGGGCCAGAAGCCGAACACCGCACGGGCGCTGATCAGCTTCTCGTCGATCAGTTTGGCGAGCATTTCCTGGGCATCGGCATACAACGCCGTAGCGGCTTCACCGACCACTTCATCCTGAAGGATGCGCGGGAACTTGCCGGCCAGGTCCCAGGAAATGAAGAACGGCGTCCAGTCGATGTATTCGGCCAGGACTTTCAGGTCGATGTTGTCCAACACCTTGGCGCCGGTAAAGGTCGGCTTGACCGGCGTGTAGGTGCTCCAGTCGAACTGAGGTTTCTTGGCGATCGCAGCCGCGTAGCTCAGGCGTTCGGTACGGGCGCTGCGGTTGGCGGTGCGCTCGCGCACTTCGATGTATTCCTCGCGGGTTCTCTCGACGAAGCCGGCTTTCAGTTCCTTGGACAGCAACTGGGTCGCCACGCCGACAGCGCGAGAAGCGTCGGTGACATACACCACCGCATCGTTGCTATACTTGGGTTCGATTTTCACCGCCGTGTGCGCCTTGGAGGTCGTGGCGCCACCGATCATCAGCGGCAGGTGGAAATCCTGGCGCTGCATCTCGCGGGCCACATGGACCATTTCATCCAGCGACGGCGTGATCAGGCCGGACAGGCCGATGATGTCGCACTTCTGCTCCTTGGCCACCTGCAGGATCTTCTCCGCCGGCACCATGACACCAAGGTCGACGATGTCGTAGCCATTACAGCCCAGCACCACGCCGACGATGTTCTTGCCGATGTCGTGCACGTCGCCTTTCACGGTGGCCATGAGGATCTTGCCCTTGGCTTCCGGCTTGTCGCCTTTCTCCAGTTCGATGAACGGGATCAGGTGCGCCACGGCTTGTTTCATCACCCGGGCGGATTTCACCACTTGCGGCAGGAACATCTTGCCGGCACCGAACAGGTCGCCGACGATGTTCATGCCGGCCATCAGCGGCCCTTCGATCACCTCGATCGGGCGGGCGAAGGACTGGCGCGACTCTTCGGTGTCTTCAACGATGTGCGTGGTGATGCCCTTGACCAGCGCATGCTCCAGGCGCTTGTTGACGTCCCAGTTGCGCCACTCTTCGGTCTCGGCTTCCTTGACGCTGCCATCGCCCTTGTACTTGTCGGCGATGGCGAGCAGGGCGTCGGTGCCTTCAGGGGTGCGGTTGAGGATCACGTCTTCAACGGCGTCGCGCAGCTCGACAGGGATCTGGTCGTAGATTTCCAGCTGGCCGGCGTTGACGATGCCCATGGTCAGGCCCGCGCGGATCGCGTACAGCAGGAACACCGAGTGGATCGCCTCGCGCACCGGGTTGTTGCCGCGGAACGAGAACGACACGTTGGACACGCCACCCGAGGTCAACGCATAGGGCAGTTCGTCGCGGATGTAGGCACAGGCGTTGATGAAGTCCACGGCATAGTTGTTGTGTTCTTCGATGCCGGTGGCCACGGCAAAGATGTTCGGGTCAAAGATGATGTCTTCCGGCGGGAAGCCGACTTCATTGACCAGAATGTCGTAGGAGCGCTTGCAGATCTCTTTCTTGCGCGCTTCGGTGTCGGCCTGGCCGGCTTCGTCGAAGGCCATCACCACCACGGCGGCGCCATAGCGCTTGCACAGTTTGGCGTGGTGGATGAACTGCTCGACGCCTTCTTTCATGCTGATCGAGTTGACGATGCCCTTGCCCTGGATGCACTTGAGCCCGGCTTCGATCACTTCCCACTTGGAGGAGTCGATCATGATCGGTACGCGGGAGATGTCCGGTTCCCCGGCAATCAGATTGAGGAAGGTCACCATGGCCTTCTTCGAATCGAGCATCCCTTCGTCCATGTTGATATCGATCACCTGGGCGCCAGCCTCAACCTGCTGCAGGGCGACTTCCAGGGCTTCGGTGTAGTTGTCTTCGCGGATCAGGCGGGCAAACTTGGCCGAGCCGGTAATGTTGGTGCGCTCGCCGACGTTGACGAACAGCGAGTTGCGATCGATGGTGAACGGCTCCAGGCCCGAGAGACGGCATGCCCTGGGGATTTCCGGAATCTGGCGTGGCGCATAGCCGGCCACGGCCTTGGCGATGGCTTCGATGTGGCCCGGGGTGGTGCCGCAGCAGCCGCCGACGATGTTGAGGAAGCCGCTTTGGGCGAATTCCTCGATGACCTTGGCGGTTTGCGCCGGCAGTTCGTCGTACTCGCCGAACTCATTGGGCAGGCCGGCGTTCGGGTGCGCGGAAACGTGGGTGCCGGCCTTGTTCGACAGCTCTTCGAGGTACGGGCGCAGTTCGCTGGCGCCCAGGGCGCAGTTCAGGCCGACCGAAATCGGCTTGGCGTGGGCCACGGAGTTCCAGAACGCTTCGGTGGTCTGCCCGGACAGGGTGCGGCCGGAGGCGTCGGTGATGGTGCCGGAAATCATGATCGGCAATTCGATGCCCAGTTCTTCGAACACGCCCTGTACGGCAAAGATCGCGGCCTTGGCGTTGAGGGTGTCGAAGATGGTTTCGATCAGGATCAGGTCGACGCCGCCCTCGATCAGGCCTTTGGTGGCCTCGGTGTAGTTTTCCACCAGTTCATCGAATGTCACGTTGCGGTAGCCGGGGTTGTTCACATCCGGCGACAAGGAGCAGGTGCGGCTGGTCGGGCCGAGTACGCCAGCAACGAAACGCGGCTTGTCCGGGTTCTCGGCGGTTTTGGCATCGGCGATCTTGCGCGCCAGGCGAGCGCCTTCTACGTTCAATTCGTAGGCCAGTTCCTCCATGCCGTAGTCGGCCATGGAGATCCGGGTGGCGTTGAAGGTGTTGGTTTCCAGGATGTCGGCACCGGCATCCAGGTAGGCTTTCTCGATGCCACCAATCACGTCCGGACGCGTCAGCACCAACAGGTCGTTGTTGCCTTTGACATCGCTCGGCCAGTCGGCGAAACGTTTGCCACGGTAATCCTGCTCTTCGAGCTTGTAGCTCTGGATCATCGTACCCATGCCGCCATCGAGAATCAGGATGCGCTCTTTGAGGGCGTGCTTGAGGGCTTGGAGGCGAACGCTGCGATCGGACATTGGGACTACTCGGAAAGACCATGACGAAGGGCCGGGATGATAGCAAACCTGTACGCTTTTAGAGCATGTTCGGGTTTTGCATGAATATCGCTCATGTTGGTGTGCCAGCCAGCCCGGTAGAATCGCGGCGTTTTCTAAAGGATCGGGACCAGGGACATGCCGTATCGCGTCATCATCGCCAGTGTGTTGATGTTTTTGAGCTGGGGCGCGGTCGCGCAAAGTCCGGCGAGTTCCGCTGCAATCTCCTATAGCCGGGATATACAGCCAATCTTCACCGAAAAGTGCGTGGCCTGCCATGCCTGCAACGACGCCCCCTGTCAGCTCAATCTGGGCAGCGGCGAAGGTGCGGCACGTGGCGCGACGAAAGTCCCGGTGTACGACGGTGAACGAAGCCAGGCTGCTGCGCCGAGCCGACTGTTCTATGACGCGTTCGGCAAGCGGGCCTGGCAACAAAAAGGCTTCTATTCAGTGCTCGACGCCCAGGGCAATCAGGCGGCATTGATGACGCGCATGCTTGAGCTGGGTCATACCAATCGCGTGCAACCCAATGCCAAATTGCCCGAGGACATCGTCCTGGGCCTCAATCGCAACAATATGTGCGCCTTGCCTGCCGAGTTCGACGGTTATGCCAGCGCGCATCCCAAGGAGGGCATGCCCTTGGCGGTCACCGGCCTGACCGACCAGCAATACCAGACGCTGCAACGCTGGCTGGCCTCGGGTGCGCCGATCGATGAACAGGCCCTGGTGCCCAGCGCGAAGGAAGCGTTGCAAGTGGTGCAGTGGGAGAACCTGCTCAACGCACCGGGCGCCCGGCAGAGTCTGGTGGGGCGCTGGTTGTTCGAGCACTGGTTTCTCGCGCACCTCTATTTCAAGGACGGCGAGCCGGGGCATTTCTTCCAATGGGTGCGATCTCGCACGCCGACCGGCCAGCCCATCGACCTGATCAACACCCGTCGGCCGAACGACGACCCCGGCACTCAGGTGTATTACCGCTTGCGGCCGGTGCAGGGCGTGATCGTGCACAAAACGCACATCACTTATCCGTTGAGCGCGGCGAAGCTGGCCCGGGTCAAAAGCCTGTTTTACAACGGCAATTGGCAGGTCAACGCCTTGCCGGGCTACGGCCCGGAACGCCGGGCCAATCCGTTTGCCACCTTCGAAGCGATCCCGGCCCAGGCGCGTTATCAATTCATGCTCGATAACGCCGAGTATTTTGTGCGCACCTTTATTCGCGGCCCGGTCTGCCGTGGGCAAATCGCGACCGATGTGATCCGCGACAACTTCTGGGCGCTGTTCCAGGCACCGGAGCACGACCTCTACATCACCGACCCGAACTACCGCGGCCAGGCGACGCCGTTGCTGGCGATGCCGGGGCAGAACGACGACGTTGGCAGTGTCCTGAGCCTGTGGCACGACTACCGCGACAAGCGTAACGAATACGAAGCCCTGCGCCGGGACAGCTATGCCGATCTGCCGGCACCGAGCTGGTCGAGCCTGTGGGCTGGCAACGACAACTCACTATTGAGCATTTTCCGCCATTTCGACAGCGCCGTGGTGACCAAGGGCCTGATCGGCGACGTACCACAGACGATGTGGTTGTTCGACTTCCCGCTGCTGGAGCGTACCTACTACCAGTTGGCGGTGAATTTCGACGTGTTCGGCAATGTTTCCCACCAGGCCCAGACGCGCTTGTATTTCGACCTGATCCGCAATGGCGCCGAGCAGAATTTCCTGCGCCTGATGCCGGCCGACTCCCGAGAGGGCTACCTCGACGATTGGTACCAGAACAGCGGGAAATTCAAGATGTGGCTGGACTATGAGGCCATCGACGACGACACGCCGAGCGCACTGAAACTCGATGAAAAGGACCCCAAGCGCGACTTCGCCATGCAGCTGCTGGCGCGCTACGGCGAGCTGAACGCCACCCCTGATCCGATCAACCGCTGCGACGGCGCGTATTGCTCGCGGCCGAACATCGATCCGGCCCTGCAGGCCGCGGAGCAGGCCCTGAGCCGCCTGGCCTCACGTCCGGCGGCAGGCCTGCGGGTCATCGATCAACTGCCGGAAGCGACCATGCTGCGCGTCGAAACGGCGAGTGGGCAGCGAGTGGTCTATAGCCTGCTGCGCAACCGGGCGCACAGCAACGTGGCGTTCCTGCTTGGTGAGTCGCTGCGTTATCAGCCGGGACTCGATACGCTCACCGTCTTCCCTGGGGTTCTGAGCAGTTACCCGAACTTCATGTTCAATATTGCCGCCGATCAAGTGCCTGAGTTCGTCGATGCGATGGAAAACGCCAAGGATGCCGAGCGCTTCGAGAAAATCGTCGAGCGCTGGGGAGTCCGCCGCAGTCATCCGCAGTTCTGGCAGTACTTCCATGACCTGAGCCGCTATATCCACGAAACCGAGCCGGTGGAAGAGGGCGTGCTGGACATGAATCGCTACGAGAACCTGTAATCACGCTTAACACCCGTAGGAGCTGCCGCAGGCTGCGATCTTTTGATCTTGAAAACCAGAATCAAAAGATCGCAGCCTGCGGCAGCTCCTACAGGGGGATTGTCGGAATCTTTCCCGACAAAAATACTAGGACTTTGTCCGGCGCGATGATTGGCGTAAACTGCGCCCAAGCCTGCGAGGAGTTTCCATGACCGCTATTACCATCACCGACGCCGCCCACGATTACCTGGCTGATCTGCTTTCCAAGCAGAACACCCCGGGTATCGGCATCCGCGTCTTTATCACCCAGCCTGGCACCCAGTACGCCGAAACCTGCATTGCCTACTGCAAGCCGGGCGAAGAAAAACCCGAAGACACTGCGCTGGGGCTCAAAAGCTTCACCGCGTACATCGACCATTTCAGCGAAGCGTTCCTGGACGATGCCGTTGTCGACTATGCCACCGACCGCATGGGCGGCCAGCTGACCATCAAGGCGCCAAACGCCAAAGTGCCGATGGTCAACGCCGACAGCCCGGTCAACGAGCGTATCAACTACTACCTGCAAACCGAGATCAACCCTGGGTTGGCCAGCCACGGCGGCCAGGTCAGCCTGATCGACGTGGTCGAAGACGGCATTGCCGTCCTGCAGTTCGGCGGCGGTTGCCAGGGCTGCGGCCAGGCCGACGTGACCTTGAAGGAAGGCATCGAGCGCACTTTGCTCGAGCGTATTCCCGAGCTCAAGGGCGTGCGCGACGTGACCGACCACACGCAGAAAGAAAACGCCTACTACTAAGGTGTTCGCTGCGAAATGAAAAAACGGCGTCCATCGTGAGCGCCGATCGTTCCCACGCACCGTGGACTGCACCCCAAAGGTTGGACACAACCGATGGGGTGTTTCATGGGGAAGTACACAGTTCAAGTGAAGCTGTTGGCGGTGCAGGATTACTGTTCCGGTAATGCGGGTCTTAGAGATGTTGCGGATCGGCACGATGTTGATTTTTCTTCGTTGCGCCAGTGGATCGCGGCCTA